>DAOSBX010000012.1 GCA_035361075.1 Candidatus Hydrogenedens sp.
GCCAATATCATTTGCGGATGCTGTTGCAAAGATGGAAGCCAACAATCCGTCTCTTTCCGCTGCAGAAGAGGAGATTCAACAAAAAGAACAGGAACTCAAATCAGCAGAGGGGTTACGTTATCCTAAAGGAGAGATTGAACTAAAACAGACATTTTTAGATTCTCCGATAGACATTAGCATTGACCCGATACCATTTTCCTATGAAGTCCAAGAAAAACAGTTTACCAAGGGGCAAGTTAAGTTAAGTTTACCAGTATATACTGGTGGACGCATCTCTGCAGCAAATGAAGTATCACAATATCGCAAGAAAGAAGCGACCGCACAAAAAGAATGGACGCGTTGCCAGCTTCTAACAGAACTTGCTCAACGGTATTATGGTTTAGTACTTGCAAAACAGAACTATAAGGTGCAAACTCTAAAAAGGGAATTGATGGAGCGTCATGTTGACCGTGCAGAACGTTTATTCCGTGAAGGTATTATCGCCAAAGTTGAATTGCTTCATGCTCAGGTGGAGTTAGCCAAAGCCAAACAAGAAGAAGCCTCCGCACAGCGAGATATAACAATTGTTCTTGAAGGTCTAAATAATATCCTTTTTGAAAACTCTATATGGGAACCGAAATCCGAGTTGTTTGTTCTCAATGCAGACCCATCATTGGAAAATATGAAGGCAGGTTTAGACGAAACACATCCTGCAATTCTTATTGTATCTTCCAAAGTAGAGCAGGCGTATGCAGGAGTTAAAGCAGAGAAAGGAGCAAATCGACCTACAATATACCTCTTTGGAATGCATGAAATCTTCAAAGATGACCTTACCTTATTAGACCCTACTTGGGCTTTTGGAGTAGGCATGAACTACACTTTCTTTGATGGTTTTCAGGGCAAACATAAAACCGCAGCTGCAAAGGCATTGGCTCGAAAAGCAGAGTATATGCGGGCAAAAATAAAGAAAGACCTGGAAAGTTTAATGGTGAAAAGATATGAAGAGATGAAAAAAGCACGTGAACAGTGGGAAAGTTTTGATACAACACTACAACTTACTAAAGAAAATTTACGCGTTCGAACAAAAGCATTTGAAGAAGGTGTAAGTACGTCCCTGGAAGTAGTTGATGCGGTCTATCAACATTCGCGAGCACAATTAGGCAAATTAAAATCCGCTTATGACTACGATATCGCACTGTTTCAATTATTAGAAGCCAGTGGTCGTTCTACACAATGGCAAGATTTTATGAGTGATGTTAAGGCGGTGGAGGCGGAAGAAGAAGAAATAACAATACAACAATAATTTAGAAAAATAATTTAACAATTATTTAGTAATTTATGAAGTAACCGATAAAGAAGGGTATTATCTCATGCGGCATCCGCGGTTAGTAGCGTTTTTCATGTTTATGATAGGCTTGTTTGTCGTTTCATTTCTCTCTTATATATTTATCCAGCCTCAACCATTTTATCTGCAAGGAGAAGTTGAGACAGATAAAATTAATGTCTCCGCTAAAGTTCCAGGTCGTTTGCTCGAAATTATTGCTGAAGAAGGGCAAAATGTTAAAAAAGGTGAGATTATTGCAATATTAGACCGTCCTCAGTTAGAAGCAAAAAGAAAGCAAGCGGAAAGTGCTCAAAAGGCAGCTCAAGCTCAGTTTGAGAAGGCGGAGAAAGGAGCCCGTGAAGAGCAAATACGTATGGCTCAAAACCAATGGCTACAGGCACAAGCAGGCAGAGAATTGGCAGAGAAAAGTTTTCAGCGAATACAAAAATTATTTGAGGAAGGGGTTGTGCCTGCTCAAAAACGTGATGAAGTAGAAGCACAATATAAAATGGCATGTCGTTTAGAAGCCACCGCAAGAGCCCAATACGATATGGCACTCAATGGGACACGTGAAGAGGATAAAAAAGCAGCAGAAGCATTAGTTCAACAAGCGTCTGGAGCGGTTCAAGAAGTTGATTCCTTAATTGAAGAAGTTACCGTAACAGCACCTGTGGACGGGGAAATCCTTGAACATATTGTATATCCTGGTGAAATTGCCTCCGCAGGTATGCCAATATTGACTATGATTAACCCTGACAAGATATGGGTCACATTTAATATTCGTGAAGATCAACTCAAAGGCTTGAAAAAAGGGCAGGTGATTGCAGGAATGATTCCTGCATTAAACCGACGCATCCTCGAGATGGAGGTTTACTATATCTCTCCTTTAGGAGAATTTGCGACGTGGCGAGCAACCAGTGCTTCTGGCGGTTTTGATTTGCGCACATTTGAGGTTCGGGCAAAACCATTGCAAAAACTGGAAGGTTTACGCCCTGGTATGAGTGTGGTAGTCCCCTGGGAACGTCCAGATAAAGAAGCAGATTGGGTCATCAAGATACGCAAAGGAGTTGATAATCTTTTAAACAAATACATATTTCACAGAGGGTAAAAATAATGGAAACGGGTCTGATGAAGGTCCTCCGACGGGAACTTCACATCATCGCTCATAGTCCGTTCTATTATTTATTCACTTTCATTTTACCTATTATTAGCTTCATTATCTTATATGCCATTTTTTATCAAGAGATTCCTCGTGATTTACCCATAGTTGTATGTAATTATCAAAATTCAGAATTAGCCCGACAGATTATCCGTTCTGCAGATGCTTCCGCTTCTCTTAAAGTGGCTCTGGTAACACCTAACTTTCAAGAAGGCGAACAATGGTTGAAGGAAGGTAGAGCCTACGCTATGATATACATCCCCAAAAACATTGAGCAGAAACTTATGGGTAATAAAGAAGAAGCAGTCGTTGCTTTTTATAATAATCAATGGATGTTAACCAGTAGCCTTATTAGCAGGGCTCTGCGTGAGGTTATCGGTAAAATATCATATCAGGAAGAATTTTATTTCCGTTCACAAAAAGGAGAACCTGCAAATTATATTCCTACCTTTGCAAACCCTATCGCCTTAGATAGTCAGCCCTTATATAATCCCAACTTGAATTATCGGTTCTTCCTATTACCTGCGTTGCTTCCAAGTATGATTCAGGCTTTCATCATCATGGTTATGATTCGTGCCTTCGGCTCCGAGTTGAAATATGGCACGGTCAAAGAATTGATGGATAAAGCTGGGGGAAATTATTGGATTGCCATTATAGGTAAATCCATTCCCTATACTATTGCTTTTAGCGTGTTAACACTTTTCATGCTTACCCTGTTGGTATACGGTGCTAACGTTCCTTTCGAAGGGGATCTATCTTTTGTGATTGTATCCAGTATTTTATTTGTCCTTGCATATCAAAGTATTGGCTTTGCCTTCGTTACACTAACTTCAAATTTAAGAATGGCAAATAGTTTGGGTGGCTTCTATGCGGGTCCTGCTTTCGCATTTGCAGGCATTACATATCCCGTTATTGGTATGCCACTACCTGCAAAAATATGGAGTTATTCCCTGCCAATCACCTATTACTTAAAAATACTCCTTGAACAAGCCATTCGTGGTATGCCAACTTGGGTCTCTGTGACGAATATGATAATTTTGTTTTTATTCTTCTTTATACCACTATTGATATTGGCTCCACGTTGGCAACGTTTTGCAACCCATCCAGAATACTGGGGAAAAATATGATAAAGTATTTTTGGGAAATATTGAAAGAAGAATATAACGCTATTTTCAGTGACCCTGGAATACTCATGATTGTTATTGCTGGGTTAAGTGTTTATACAATGGTCTATCCACTACCTTATTCGCCAGAAGTTTTGAAAGAATTAAAAGTAGTTGCGGTAGATAGAGATAATACCGCATTAAGCAGAAAACTCCTCCGGTGGATTGATGCCACAGAAGAGGTAACTATTTATTGTCGTGTGGCTGATTTTAACGAAGCAAAAGAACTCATTACCGCAGGCAAAGCATATGGAGTTATTGTTATCCCTGATGAATTTGAGAAGAACGTGTTAACTCGAAAACGTAGCGTCGTTCAACTCTTCGCCGATGCCTCTTATTTCCTCATTTATCGCCAGATATTTACAGGCGTCTACAAAGCAACTGCGACATTATCCGCTGGCGTGGAAATTCGCAGACTAACAGCAGAAGGAATGACTGAGCCTTATGCTCAAATGAAATGGAATATTGTCAATACAGATGTTCGTGCATTATTTAATCCCGTTGGAGGCTATGCTACCTATGTTGTTCCAGGGGTGCTTATGCTAATTTTACAGCAAACATTACTTATCGGTATTGGTATACTTACTGGTACAAGGCAAGAACAATATGAAAGTTTGCCACTACCAGAAAAAGGGGAGAGACCTATCTTTTTCTGCATCATACTTGCCCGTGGGTTTGCCTATTTCAGTATGTACATCTTCTTCCCATTCTTTTATATGTTGGTTATATACCGTATCTACAACTTACCACAAATAGGCAATTTACCTGAAGTTATGCTTTTCCTAATTCCCTATGTAAGTTCTATTATCCTATTAGGATTTACCTTATGCACAATATTTGTCAGCAGGGAAATATCTATACCTGCCCTTATCTTCACTTCTATTCCCACCGTTTTATTAGTAGGTTTTGCATGGCCTCTCGAAACATTACCACAATGGTTACGTTGGTTTTCTTTACTCTTTCCGAGTACAAGCGGTTCCGCAGGTTTTGTGCGAATGAACCACATGGGTGCTTCCCTATACGAAGTGCGTTGGGAATGGTTTACACTCTGGGGTTTGAATTTCCTCTACTTTACAACTGCTTGGCTCTCCTTTCGCCTCTATCACTATCGCATCCAGCACAAACAATTACTCTTCACAGAACACCCACCTTTAGTGTAATTTTTTATCCAAAGTAAGCAATGCTGGCAAAGGAAACAATACCACCAATAGGGTCAGGTGCTTGACCATAATAAAGAAATTCAGAACGTTCTGCTTTATGTTGGATTAGTCTTAACGTCGAATAAATAGAGAACAACCCACATACACGACGTTGATTCTTATCCTTCATAACTGACTTATAAAAACATCCCGCATCCATGTTAAGTGCTTGCTGAAGGTCCTCATCATCCCGATTCCGAATTTGTTGCCGTATGGTATCATCAATCTGAATTGGGTCTCCAAAACGTTGACCTACATGAGCCAAATCCGAAGCCGAAAGAATCAATATCTGCTCCTTACTCCCTTCGATATAATCAATACATAATCGCAGAAATTTCTCTACATCCGGAACCGAATCCGGAGGTGTCTCATACTCATTATCAGCAAAAGGTCCGCATAATATCGGTACAATCTGAATATCTGTCCCAAAAAGATAATTTAGCATTAAAACCTGAAACTCTATCGAATGTTCCATTCGATGCATAATCTCAGACTCAAATAGGTCTATCCCCATATTCTTGGATAGATAATCCACACATTCCTGATTTGTTTTTATCGTGCCTAATGGGGTGCTGTAATGCTTCCGTGTCAAGATGAAAGGCGTACTTCCCCCTTGATGACTAACCCCAAAAATGAACACCGTATCTGGTTTTTCGCACTGATAAAGCCGATAATACGCATGGGCATAACCAACTCCACCACGTTGAAAATCAATATGAGGAACCACCAAACCGACCATCCTCTCACCCGTCGGCGTCTGCTTGTCAGGCAACGGTCCAGGTCCTCCAGGCTTCGTAAAAAGTGAACCAAGAAAAGCCCCCAATTCATGTTTCGCTGAAGAATAAGATTGACCCGCATGATATGGGAGACGAACCGTTTGCTGAAGGAATTCGCTCTCTATACGATTTTTAATCTCCTCGAAACGCTCATTTAACAGAAACCCATGTTCATCAAGAAATTCTACTATCTTCTCTATCTGCTCACTCGGAATAAGGGCACCTTGAAACTCACGAGCAAACTCTAACTGTATATCCCGTAATGTATGATTCCCATCTAAACAAACAGCAATAAAAAACGCCGCTGGCGAAAGGGTTATCTCTGTATTTACATACCCCAGTGGGTCATGAAGACAGATTAAAGTCTGTCCCTGATGATGAACAGGGAAAGCCTCTATGTTACGCAATGGCGGATATGGCTGATTCGAATTCGTTTCCATAACAGCAACTAATCAAACCTCAAAAAATTTGTTTCTTCTTATATTATAGGAGATATAGATGCTTATAAAAAAGAAACGTAATGCAAAGTTTATTAACAAATACATTTTCCCCGTTAGCATCTCCAAATAGCTCAGCCATATTACCTGCGTTAGAAAGAGCATCAACAACAACCCAGATGAATAATAATGCAAGCATCCCACTTGTAAAATCATAAGTAAAATAACTACCTCATTCTATAAATGAGGTAGGGTTCATCAAATAAAAAGGATATATTGGCTTCTCAAGTTTATATATGGAGATGTAGATGTTTTATAATTGAAGGAAAAGAATATGGAAAAGTTATGGATAAATTCATAAATGTTAATGAATTGAGAAAGATTTTGCCCACAAGGTCATCCCATGACCATAAAGGCAGATTCGGTCATCTTCTTATCGTTGCGGGTTCGCGATATTATACAGGTGCGGCGAAATTATCCGCATGTGCAGGGATGCGTTCTGGTACAGGATTGGTGACATTGGCGGTTCCATCTGTTGTGGCAGATGTGATTGCAAGTAATCTAATGGAAATCATTTTTTATCCATTACCTTCAACGAAAGAGGGGACATTTTCGGAGGAAGGTGCTGAAAAAGTCATTGAATTCTCGAAAGATAAAAATGCAGTTCTTATTGGACCTGGATTAACTCAACATCCATCTACTGTAAACTTTGTTAAAAAGGTAGTCCCTAATATCGATGTGCCTCTTATCCTTGATGCAGATGGTCTGAATGCTATCAGTGACACTCCAGGTATTCTGAAAATGTGTAAAGGAATACCTATTCTTACACCTCATCCAGGTGAGATGTCCCGCTTAATTAAAAAATCTACGGGGGACATACAACGAGAAAGGGAACAATGTGCCCTCGAGTTTGCAAAACAGATGGGTGTAGTGGTTGTTCTAAAAGGACATCACACAGTAATTGCAAGCCCTGACGGTGAATACGCAATAAATACCACAGGTGGACATGGCTTGTCTAAAGGTGGCACAGGAGATGTTCTTGCAGGTATTATCGCAGGTCTCGTAGCACAAGGAGTTTCTCCTTACCCAGCGTGTCAAATAGGTGTGTGGCTCCATGGTAGAACTGGAGACCTTGCGGAACGAGCCTTACACCCCCGAAGTATGACCGCAGGGGATTTACTTGACTTTTTACATCAAGCGTGGAGGGAGTTAGACCCACAACCGTATGATTAAGATTCAAAATATAGGCGAATTAGCATTTATAAAAAAACTTGAGACCCTTATCCCAAAAACGAACGAAGAAAATGTTATTCTATCGTTGGGAGATGATTGTGCGGTAGTTAAGTCTGGCTCCTCTCTATTCTTAATTTCATCAGATATGTCAATAGAGAATATCCATTTTTTATCAGATAATTTTCCGCCATCTGCAATAGGCTGGAAAGCAATGGCTTCTGCATGGAGTGATATTGCTGGGATGGGGGGAGAACCTCGTTGGGCAGTGGTTTCTATAGCTTTACCCAAAAATATTTCTGTACAAAAAGTAGAGGCTATATATAAAGGCATGTTAGAGGCAACTAAATTTGTAAACGGGACCATCATCGGTGGCGATACAACCATGTCCCCAGATGATAATATTGTTATTGATATAACTGTTGTAGGTGAAGCCTTACGAAAAAAGTTTATCCCCCGCTCTGGTGCAAAACCTGGCGATGTTATTGCAGTTACAGGCTCATTAGGAAATTCGTCCGCAGGTTTATTGGCATTGAAACAACATTTACCTGTCCCCGATTTATGGCGTTCGCATTGGTATCCCATACCACGGATGGAAGAAGGGAAATGGTTATGCACAAAAGGCAAAGCAACTGCTATGATTGACATCAGCGATGGGTTGATTACTGATGCGGAACATATCGCAGAAATGTCTGGTGTAGGTATTAATATCCAAAAAGATAATATCCCTATATCCACTGAGCTATCAGATTTTTGCGAAATATACCATCTCGATATTGATAATTTTATTCTGGCAGGTGGAGAAGAATATCAATTATTAGTGTCTATCCCAAAAGAGAAATGGCAGAACGTATATACCCAATTCAATGCCCATTTTCCCTGTTCCATAACTGCGATTGGCTATGTTACCAACGAATGGCAAGGTGTCCGCATCGATGGCACACTTCCCTCCCTCAAAGGCTACGAACATTTTAAATGAGAGGGTACGCAATTATTTTATACGCTATAATTTCAATCTCCTTTACAGTTTACAACGTTTTATCTGTAAAAGATACAAATATAAATCAAATTATGACGAATTGATTTGTTGTGTTAGTTCGAGGACGGTTTTGAAAACTTCGTCGGGAGTAATTTGCTTTAATGCTTCTTGGGCTTGATGAAGTGTCATTTTCTTTGGGAAAGGAATGGGTCCTTTGTAAAGTACTTTGAAATAAGTGCCATGTGGAGCATGTTGTTGTGGGTTTGTTCCACCAAAGATGCAAATAGCAGGTTGATGTAACAGCCATGCTAAGTGCATGGGACCAGTATCACCTGAAATAAAAACGGAGGAATGAGAAATCAAGCAGGCTAAATGTTTTAATGTGGGTAATTGAGGAGATACAAGAACAGGGTATTGCATGCGTTTGGTTATTTGTTTTATGACATCAAGTTGTCCTGGACCCCATGTAAATAATACCTCAAATCTTCCATCTGCGATTAGAAGGTCTGCAAGTTTTGCAAAGTGTTCAAATTGCCACTGTTTCTCGGGACGTTCTACTGGGGGATGTATTATAATTAATTTTCTATTTGTTTGACAGAGTGTTTGTAGGAGTTCCTGTATTTCTTCCTCAATTTCCGCAGGAAGTAGCATGCCTAACCAGTCATCTATCTTTTCTGCTCCTATAGCCTCAGCGAGGAAAAAGTTTTCTTCTACGCGGGTAAGTATCCTATCCTTCGGCAATGAAACACGATGAGTTGCAAAAATATAACTCAGTTCTTGGGCTCGTGGAGGTGCGAATGAGATGCGGTACGGTGCCTTAGAAAAAAAAGATATAAGACCACTTTTTAGGATACCATGAAAATCAAGAACAAGGTCATATCGATTTTGTCTTATGTGCCTACACAAAGTTAAAAACTTATTCAAAGATGTCATGAGCTCGTTAGTTCGGTCAAATATAATGCAATTGTTTAATGCGGGATGCTCGTTAATGACATCACAGGCTTTATTTTCCACAACCCAATCAATTTGAGCATCTGGGTAGGCTATTCGGATAGCCTCCATTGCAGGAATAACACGAATAACATCACCAATAGCACTCAAACGGATAATTAAAATTTTTGAAATATGTTGTTTAGGTATTAACATGGTATTCATTTATTATCATTATCTTTTTTAATTGTAATGAATTGGATATAGTCATTGCATAGTTTGCCCCCTTATTTAATTGAGGTTATTGACGATTGAGAAAACGAATTTATATGGAATTAAACGCCCCATTCTGCCAAGCGATATGCCAACGATGCTCTTTATGCAACAGGCAGGTTGTTTATATTCGTTTTTGTTTGTTCAGAAATTTCAATGAATGACATCGTGGAGATAATAACCAACAATAGCGGAAATAGCCCCATAAGCGATGAGGAATAAGGTTTTGAGTATTTTGCTACCATGTTTCCGCCAGAATAAACGAACTTTGAAAAAAAACTGTTGGAATGGTTTTGGCTCGATAATAGTAACAATAACTGTAATATTATCTTTACCACCGTTTTCGTTTGCAAGGTTTACAAGTCGTTGTGCTATTTCACCGGCGGTACCACCTTTGCGAATTTCCTCGCAGATTTTGTTATCGGGAACCATATTAATAAGGCCATCTGTGCAGAGGAGTAAAATATCCCCAGACACAGGATGCCAACGATAGACATCTACTTCAATATCGGGATGAGTTCCTATGCACCGTGTTACAATATGTTTTCGTGTATCCTTTTCTGCTTCCGAACGGGACATAAGTCCTTGTTTTATTTGTTCATCGACCCATGAATGGTCTTCGGTAAATTCTAAAATTTCGCCGTTCCGTATGTGGTAAGCTCTGGAATCACCTACATTCGCAATATAAATTTTTCCAGGGATAACAATAGCTGCAATTGCTGTTGTCCCCATAGGTCTACTACCCTTGACTAAGTCTTTGTTTGTCTTGTAGATACTTTCATTGGCTTTTTGGAATGCCTCACGAAGTAAAGGTAAAGGTCCTTCATCTCGTAAGTCTCTCACCTCTTCCTCGGTATTTTCTTGCCAAGGTTCTTCTTTTAAGATATCTTTAATTAGTGACACTGCTAATTTGCTTGCTACGTCACCTGCAATATGCCCCCCTAACCCATCTGCTACAATGAGCAATGCACCATCTTCAAATAATTTAATATCCGTTGACTCGCTTCGGAATATTCCAAAGAAATCTTCATTTTTGTCTTTTTTTCTGCCTTTATCGGATACTCCCGCAATATCTAACTTCATTTTCCATCCTTTTTATAAAAGAACATTATTCCTCAATTATTATGATGTAGTATATAATCATATTACAATTGTTATTATATTTGGAAATTGATTCCGTTAGAAATTTATTTCCATGTCTAAAAATGTTTGAAAATTAAAATTTAAATGTATTTAAGATTTATTTCGTCTATATATAATGAATAAGGAGAATGAATATGAAAGACACAATCGACATAACATCCTTGAAAGAATTCAGAAAGGGTAAATATATGAATATCAATGAGATATTAAGAATATTTGTTGTGGCGATTTTTACTATATTGATAGTAAGAATGCCCACAATTTATGCAGATGCGGACTTTCCATTGCATGGACGGATAAGTTATGATGCAGAAAGTACCTTAATAAAAGGGGCTGACGATGACGATTGGAGTCGTGCCACATTAAATACATTGGTGCTAACAGGTGACACGTTGTGGACAGATAAAGCAGGGAGTACAGAAATAGAATTTCCTGAGGGAGTTTTCCTGCGGATGGCAGATGCTTCCAAAGTAAAAGTAGAACAGATTTCCCCTGAAATAATATTTTATGGCATAACGGGTTCTTTTTATATTGAACGGGTTGCCCGCAGTTCTGGAAATGTAACATTCCGAACACCTGCCTGCCGTATAACATTCGACCCGAATACCTGTACCCGTATCGATATTGGTGATGGTGGTGCGACACGTGTTTCGACAAGATGGGGAAAAGCATACGTTACGACAGACCGTGGTGGCAATGAAATGGTAAGTAGCGGTAAACGATGCTGGATAGATGTGGAATATTTACCCTCAGAGGTTGTCTCGTTTGCAACAAATGAAATGGACAGTTTCGACCGTTGGAATCAGGGCAGGTCTGAATTACTTTCTGCACCTGTTCGTACACCACCTAAATATGTTGAAGTCACCAGCAAAACAATTGGATATACAGAACTGGTGGACAATGGAGAATGGGTGCTGATTGAGGAGCGTTATTATTGGAGACCTACAGTTGTTGTAAATTATGTTCCATACCGCACAGGTTATTGGACGTATGTGCCAGCCATTGGGTCTGTTTGGGTTGAAACATATCCTTTTGGGTATATAACAACCCATTATGGGAGATGGGTATATTATGAGACTTACGGTTGGGTTTGGGGATATGACCCTATATGGAGTCCTGCATGGGTAGCAACAGTTCGGTGTGGTGATTATTTCATTTGGACACCAGTTGATTTCTATTGTCGCCCTGTTCGTGTTTCCACTGGAGTTAGTTTCTCTGTAGGCGGTTTGGACTTTTATGTTTCTGCATCCACCTATGCACCTGCAACGTATGTTTACAGAGCACCTGTATACGTGGCACCTGTTGTACCAACCGTCGTTAATTACGTTGCAACAAACCGTCCTAATATCTCTGTTTGGAATATAACACGTTATCCTTCAGCGCCGATTCGTGTCCCGTATCAGGAAACATTACCCACCGTTCGAGACTACAATCCACCACGATCTATTCGTGGCGTGTCTTATTACAATGATAGTGGGACACTCGCACGCTCTCGTGTAAATGAATTGGAACGTTCTTTTTCACAACGGTCTTCTGTACGAAATCTAAATATGTCAACCAATTCACCTCGTTCGATGGTTCGAACTGCTATGACAAATGACCGTGGCAATATGTTTCGTGATGTAAAGTTAAATACTACATCTCCGAGAGCCCCCTCTGTTAGATTCTCTTCGGAAAATGCTTTATTAAGTAAAACAGGAGATATGGGGAATACTTCCGTTCGTAATATCCGTGGGAAGGATATTAACACCAGTTTTACACAGGCTGTGGAACGAACATCCTCATCCACACGAGATATCTCAGGAATATCATCGGTCAGGAATACACTCAACAGAGGAGCAGAACGGACAAACACGGCACGTGAGAATTTGAGCATTCACAAAGATGTGAGAGGAGCAATATCCAGTAGTTTAGACCGCACACCTAAAACAATGAACTCCCCTACCCTGTCACGATTAGATATGGATGGAGAACGGAAACCACGAAATTACAATCCTCCAAGTGGTGGCTCTACGAATCCACAAAGAACATCACCAAAGAATGATTCTGGCACTGGCAATCGTGGGATAACACCACGCTCCACACCTTCAGACCGCAATAGCCCAACAAATCGGTCTACACCTCGAAATTCAAGTCAAAATTGGGACAGAAGTCTTTCAGATATTCGTACAACAATGAATCATATCCCTGAACGAGCAGGAAGTTCACAGAAAACAGCAATTCCAGAGATTGCTTCACGGTTTTCCGATAACAATGCGAGAAACAACAGCAATTCGATAACACCCAGTATACCAAGTCACACATATCATCAGAATATAAATAGATCTCCATTAAACGGCTCTTCACCATCAAAAGGAACTTCATTATTTAATTCTGGAGGTAATTCACGTAATTTCTCTGTTCCAAATCGTGTTTCAACTCCTAACCCTTCCACATCGATAAGACCAAGCATCCCTTCCATGCCATCATTCAACCATGAAAGTTCAGGAGTAACTCAACAGAACAATCTTTTTTCTCCACGCAATTCATCAAGCTTTTCATCACCTAAATTAAATACTCCAAGTATTACAACCCCATCTTCACCCTCCTTACATAGGTCACCTTCCATCTCGCAAGGATTTTCTGGTGGTAGACCTTCGTTTGGAGGTAGAGGAATCCGATAATGACATTAAATATTAAAAATAGGAGACACATCATGAAAAAGGCATCATTAAAACAATCCAGAATGGTTTACGTTGCAATGGTAATCGCATTGACTATCCTATTGACAGGATGTCCCACAAAAAAAGATGATGCTGAATATGAACAGGGATTTTATGATGGTTTTATGCAAGATGATTACTATTGGACAGGCTTCTATGATAGCTACGACACAGTAGATGGCGGTCCTATTTATTATCGAGGAGACCAAATACCTTCAGTAACCAGCCCTTCCTATGATAGAGGGTATTATGACGGGCTCTGGTATGCCTATAACGATGGGTATTTTGTGGAATATGATTATGCATTTACGATTGGTTTTAGTGAGGGTTATGACTGTGCATATCAAGCAGGGTGGGCTACATTCCTTGCAGTAGATAGTCATATCGAATGGCAAGACGGTGGCTTTTCTGACGGTTACAATGATGGCTTCTCCGAAGGTAGAGTTTTTGGAGCCTATGATTATATTAATGGAATCCCTTATGATTGGTTAGGAGCGATGATGGATTATCGGCAGGGATTAGATTTATCTGTTGATGGTGTCTCTACAGGAAATCAGGGACCTGTTATACTGTATGAATGGGGAACAGACCCGAAAACATTACAAAAATCTAAGGCATCTAATAATGGAGTTCCGGGACGCTCAATTCGCTACACACACAGTGAACACGACACGAAAGAATTTAGCCCACCTGAAATAAGTTATAGGACAATGCCAGAAGATGCCATGAATAAGTATAATGTTGTTCCAACAACATCGCCACGCAACTCTTCGCAAAATTTAACACTAACCACTTCTTGGCTCGAACGCATTAACCAATATCGAAATGTGATGGGCAAATAAGTAATATTTGGTTATTTTCTTTCACATGAATAGCCCCAGGAGTCTTTGGCATGAAGGTAACTGACCTTCCCCATAAGCCATTCATCAATATATCGAGCCGACTCTCTGCCTTCAGAGATAGCCCAAACAACAAGTGACTGTCCTCTACGTGCATCACCTGCAGAAAAAATACCAGGATGTGTTGTCATATATTTTGAGTTCGTTTTTATCGCTTTCCCGAAACGTGTTGTAGTAAGTTCCAGACCTAAAGCCTCTAAGAAAGCATCCGTCTCTGGGGCAACAAATCCCATAGCAAGGATGACAAGCTCACAAGGTAGTTTCATCTCTGTGCCTGGTATTTCACGCATTCGCTTCTGTCCATTTTCATCTGTATACCATTCTAAACGGATAAGGTTAATCGCTTTTACGTGCCCATGTGCATCACCTTCGAATGATTTTGTCATAACGCTAAATAATCGTTCTCCTCCCTCCTCATGACTGGATGAAGTGCGTAAAATCATAGGCCATTGTGGCCAAAGATTATCGCCTGTTCTTTCCAGAGGAGGACGCGGAAGCACTTCAAGATTAACAACAGATTTACAACCCTGTCGAATACTTGTCCCAATACAATCTGAACCCGTATCACCTCCACCAATAACGATAACATTTTTATTGGTAGCCACAATTTCTTTACCTTCAATTTTTTTACCTAACAACCTCCGAGTACTTTGAGTTAAGAAGTCCATTGCTGTATGAATTCCAGAGAGAGAAGAGCCTGGGATGTTCATACTGGCAAAAGTTCGGGCAACAGTAGAACCTATTGTGAAAAGGACAGCATCATACTCCAATATTTGTTCTACAGGTATATTTTGACCCACCTCAGAAGAACATTTGAAAACAACACCTTCATCAATAAGTTGATTTAATCTTCGCCAAACAATAGATTTGTCCAATTTAAAGCCTGGTATGCCATACATAAGCAAGCCACCAGGTTCATCTGCACGTTCAAATATGTGTACAGTATGTCCTGCTCTATTTAACTGCTGTCCTGCTGAAAGTCCGCTGGGTCCAGAACCGATTATGGCAACACGTTTGCCAGTTCGAAATTCAGGTGGTTCTGGTTTTATCCAACCTTCACGCCAACCTCGCTCAGCAATTTCATATTCGATTTGTTCTATTGTCACGGGTGGTTCATTAATTCCCAACACACATGAAGATTCACAAGGTGCTGGGCAAACACGACCTGTAAACTCTGGGAAATTATTCGTCGAATGAAGTATTTCTAAAGCACGTTTCCAATCACCATCCTTAACACAATCATTGAAGTCTGGAATCTGATTGCCTAATGGACAACCATGATGACAAAAAGGGACACCGCAGTTCATACAACGATATGCCTGCTGTCTTATTTTCTCTTCTGGTAAAGAATGATGAAATTCACGGAAGTGTTTTATCCGTTGTTGTATAGGCTCTTCTGAACCTAATTCCCGTTGGAAAACCATAAATCCTTTCGACTTTGGTGGCAACATTATCATTCTCCTAATTTGCTAACTTTAATTTAGATTCTTCCTGTGTCGTATTCATTTGTTTTAAGGCACGAGCATAATCTTTAGGCATTATACGGATAAAATGTTCCTGTTCTTTTTCCCAATTCATTAATATCTTAATTGCAATAGGACTTCCTGTATATTGGGCATGCCTTTCAAGCAAATATCGCAACTCTGGTAGACTCTTTTCATGTAGAGGTTTCATATCTACCGTTTGCTGATTACACTTTATATGAAGTTCATTATTGGGGTCATATACAAAAGCAATGCCACCTGTCATTCCCGCTGAAAAGTTTCTACCTGTTTTCCCAAGGACTACCACCCTTCCATTCGTCATATATTCACAGCCGTGGTCCCCAACACCTTCTACAACAGCCCAAGCCCCAGAGTTGCGAACACAAAACCGCTCACCTGCAACACCACGGAAGTAAGCTTCACCGCCTGTCGCTCCATAGAGAGCCACATTGCCTATCACAATATTATCTTCTGGCGGGATATGACAGTTTTCTGGCGGACGAACAATGATTTTTCCACCAGACAACCCTTTCCCAATATAATCGTTCGCTTCGCCAATCAAATTCAGGGTAACACCTTTTATTATGAACGCACCGAAACTTTGACCAGCGACTCCATAGCAATCAATCCAGACCGTATCCTCTGGTAATTGCCCTGTATACATTCCCAAACGATGCCTACGTGTTAACTCACTTGATAAGATGGTGCCTACTGTTCGGTGAATATTCCGAACCTGTATTGAAAATCGGACAGGCTCTTTATGTTCTATAGCAGGTTTCGCCTTCTCTAATAAAATATTGTCCAATGCCTTCTCAATGCCATGGTCTTGTTTTTTACTGCAATATAATGTTGAACCTTCCCATGGCTTAACTTGTGCTAACACTGCTGAAAGGTCAACCTTCCTCGCTTTCCAGTGTTCAGGGTAAGGGTTATATTCAAGATAATCTGTCCTTCCTATCATATCATCAAATTTACGGAACCCTAATTCAGCCATAATACGACGTACTTCTTCCGCAACAAAGAAGAAATAATTCACTACATATTCAGGTTTACCTTCAAACTTTTTTCGCAACTCTGGATTTTGTGTGGCTATGCCAACAGGGCAAGTATCACTATGGCATTTCCTCATCATAATACACCCACTAACAATAAGAGGGGCTGTAGCAAAACCGAATTCGTCCGCACCCAACATTGCTGCAATAACAACATCTCTACCTGTTTTTAGCTGACCATCAACCTGTACCTTTATCCGGTCGCGCAAATTATTTTGAACAAGGACTTGATGTGTTTCTGCCAAGCCTAATTCCCAAGGTAAGCCCGCATGCTTAATAGAACTTAACGGAGAGGCACCTGTACCTCCATCATGCCCACTAATTAAAACAAGGTCTGCTTTCCCTTTTGAAACACCTGCAGCGATTGTTCCGACACCGACTTCCGAAACCAACTTTACAGATACTTTAGCATAGATATTTGCATTTTTTAAGTCATATATAAGTTGTGCCAGGTCTTCAATTGAGTAAATATCATGATGAGGAGGTGGAGATATCAGTTCTACCCCAGGTGTGGAGTATCGAACTTTTGCAATGTGTTCATATACTTTATGCCCTGGAAGTTGTCCACCTTCACCTGGCTTGGCTCCCTGTGCCATCTTTATTTGAAGTTCATCTGCATTTACAAGGTATTCATTGGTAACTCCAAATCTACCAGAGGCAACCTGTTTTATTGCACTTCGTTTGCTATCCCCATTTGGGCTGATAATAAACCGTTTGGGGTCTTCTCCACCTTCACCTGTGTTACTTCGACCTCCAATACGGTTCATTGCAATAGCAAGATTTTCATGAGCCTCCTGACTAATGGAACCGTAGGACATAGCCCCAGTACAAAAACGTTTTACAATTTCCGTGGCAGGCTCGACCTCTTCTAAAGGAATTGGAGTGCCTTTCTTAAACTTTAATAGCCCTCGCAACGTAGCAAATGTTCTATTACGACTATTTACCTCCTCAGAAAATTGCAAATACTTTTCCCAACTCTTCAAACGCGTAGCATGCTGGATAAGTGAAATTGTCTCAGGGTTCCATTGATGAAACTCACCTCGTCTACGCCATTGATACGCCCCACCAATATCTAATTCATTATCACGGTGCTTATAGGGATTATATGCGAACTCATGACGAACCAATGTTTCCTTGGCTATATCTTCAAAATCTAACCCACCAATGCGAGAAGGTGTCCCTGTAAAACAGCGGTCAATAACATTGCGACTTAATCCCACTGCCTCAAAAATTTGAGCACAACGATAACTCTGAAGGGTAGAAATACCCATTTTAGACATTGTTTTTAATAAGCCTTTTTCTATCGCTTTTACAAACTTCCTATGCGATTCTCCTGGATAATCTTCTTGTATCTTTCCTGTCTCTACCATGTGCGAGATACTTTCAAACGCAAGGTAGGGATTAATCGCACCAGCACCATACCCACATAACAAAGCAAAATGCATAACTTCACGTGGTTCACCACTTTCAACTACAATTCCGCAACGTGTCCGTTTATGAACACGCACTAAATGATGGTGAACTGCTCCAGTGGCTAACAAACTCGGAATTGGCGCATGATGTAAGCCAGCACCACGGTCCGAAAGGATAAGAATGGTTGCTCCATTATTTATATGTTCCTCTGCCTCTTTACAAATTCTATCAATAGTATTCAGAAATCCTTGCACCCCCTCTTTTACGGGAAATAATACACTTATAGATTCAGCCCGATGCCCTTTCTTTTTTAAATTTCGAATATAAGTAACCTGGGCATTGGTCAGAATTGGAGAGTGTAGATGTATCATTTGGCAGTCTTCTTGGGTTTCATCCAATAAATTGTATTCTCGCCCAATATCTGTTTCAAGGGACATCACAATTTCTTCACGAATCGGGTCTAACGGGGGATTTGTGACTTGTGCGAAAAGCTGTTTGAAATAGTTAAATAGTAACTGTGGGCGTTCAGAAAGGACAGCGAGAGGAACATCATTACCCATAGAGCCTACAGGTTCTGCTCCTTCTTCTGCCATAGGCTTTAATATAAAATTTATATCTTCCTCTGTATACCCAAAAATACGTTGCCGTTTTTTCAGTGGGACCAGTTCCACCGTAGGTCGAGTTTCTAAAACTTCCCGTGGAAAAATAATCCGACTTAGATTAAGCCAAGCACGGTAAGGTTTTCTCTTTGCAAGATTCTCTTTTATCTCCTCATCTTCAACAATCCGTTTTTCATTAATATCAATGAGAAACATTCGACCAGGCTGGAGTCGCCATTTCTTAATTATCTTTTCCTGAGGTATATCCAACACACCAACTTCAGATGCCATAATAACCTGATTATCATCCGTTATCCAGTATCGAGCAGGACGAAGTCCATTTCGGTCTAACACAGCACCAATTTGAACACCGTCTGTAAAAGCCATACATGCAGGACCATCCCACGGCTCCATTTTACAAGCATGAAACTCATAATAAGCCTTCTTTTCATCGGACATACTCTCATGGTGACTCCATGGCTCAGGTATCATCATGGTCATTGCATGGGCGACACTACGACCACCACGAACAAGAAGCTCAAAAGCATTATCAAATATGGCAGAATCACTTGCCCCTTCTGTTAACAATGGAAACAGTTTCTTTATGTCATTACCAAAGAGAGGACTACTTAAATCCGTCTCACGTGAACTCATAAGATTGATATTGCCACGTAACGTGTTTATCTCACCATTGTGGGCAAGAAACCGAAACGGTTGAGCAAGTGGCCAACTCGGAAGAGTATTTGTACTATAACGTTGATGAATAATAGCAAGTGCAGTGTCAACCTCTGGTGAACTTAGGTCTTCATAATAACTGTCCATAACCTCTGGTAAAAATAAACCCTTATAAACAATCGTCCGTGCAGACATACTCGGAATGTAAAAAAGATGTTTCTGCTCACCTAAATAGGTGCGAATTTTATGCGATGCTGATTTCCGTATGATAAAAAGTTTCCGTTCAAAACTGTCTGTGTCAGGATTATTGACCGATTTTATAAATACCTGCTCTATAACAGGTTCATTTGAACGAGCAAGCCAGCCAATCGCTTTTGAATTACGGGGAACTTCTCGCCAACCTAAAAATTCCTGACCCTCTTCAATAATAGTTTGCCTTAAAATCTCTTTACATGCAGTTCTTAATTCCTGACTTTGTGGTAAGAAAAGCATTCCTACACCATATTGAAATAACGGCGGAAGTTCAAAACCTAACCTATCTGATTCCTTTTCAAAAAAACGATGCGGTATCTGGAACAAAATTCCACAGCCATCCCCTGTTTCAGGGTCACAACCACACGCACCTCGATGTGTTAGGTTAACCAAAATTTGGAGGGCATCCTTTATTACTTTATGTGATTTCTTACCATCTATATTTACTATAAATCCAACACCACATGCATCATGTTCAAAAAATGGCTCGTACATTGTCCTTTGTTGGTGATACTCTTGTTCCATATTTTTATCTCCAAAAACTAAATTTTTTAAAGTAATTTGTAGCATATTAACATACATTAATGTATAATATCAACACCATAATCTTTAATAATAATTCTAATATGTAACAAATTTGAACTTGTTAAATTTTTATTATGACCATTCATAAAAACAAAAAGAAGATCTAAATAATTTCATACATAAATGTAAAAACATAATAATAAAAATGATAATAATGATGTATTAAATTTCTTTCTATACAAAATAAGTAATTTTAACCATTACATTCTTTATAAATATTTACATATACTAAAGTAATAACCACGGAATTTTATATAAAAACAGTAGTGGAAAGGTGGTAAACTGAAAAATAAATACATGGTGTGTATCAAATTTTAAAATTAAAAAGGAGGGGGTTTTAAGGTAGGATTTATCACCTTTTATTTTTTAGAAAATTTAGATAGTCAGATGGATTAAATAGTAACTCTTCTGTGTTAGAATGTAATTAAAAATACATTGTGAATGAACATAGGAGTCAAAACAATGAACGTTCATCATGAACGAGAAAAGGAAAATTTGCGTGAACATGGAAAGGGTGGCAAAGATGTAGAGAAGGCATATATTTTTCAAGCAGTGTGGTTTAAGAAACCGAATGGGGCATCAAGATATCGCTCTTACTTGGAAGCGGCAAATCCGATAGCGACGAAATACGGTGCTCATCGAATGGTTGGGTTAGTTCCGAGAGAAATTCTTCGTGGCGATTTTCATCCCGATTATTGTTGTGTAATTGAATGGCCTTCTATAGAACATTATTACCAATTTTTAAAAGACCCGCATTATCAAAGTATTGCGCCAATGAGGGAAGAGGCTATCGAAAAAGTGGTCGTGATTGACTGCCACCGTATAAGTTAATTTGGATATAAAGAGATTTCTCTTTTTTATTTATTGTTATATAAAGTTAATTATTTATTGCCATTGGGTTCGTAAGTGCATACTTTTTAATTGTGTCAGTTGATAGTAGCCGTAATGGGAAAGAGAGGCACCTCTTCCAGTATCCTTAACCCCTGTCCAGGGAAGAGCAGGGTCTAAGTAATCACAACGGTTCATATAAAAAGTACCAGTTTCAACCCGTTCACCGATACGTTTTGCTCTTTCGAAATCAGAGGTCCAAATAGATGCAGTTAATCCATACGGACTGTCATTCATATAAGTAATGGCTTCTTCATCACCAGAGACAGGTAAAATTCCAATAACTGTTCCAAAACTCTCTTCTTGCATGAGAGATGATTTTTGAGGGGCATTCGCAACGACAGCTGGAGCAAAGAACCATCCATGATTAGGCGTTTCAAACTCTGAGGGGCTCACCACTAACGTTCCGCCCATAGCAACTGCTTCTTCTACTTGCTTTTTCAGAAACTCACGTGCTGAAGAGACGGCAAGAGGTCCTATTGTTGTTTCTTTCTGCATGGGGTCACCCAATTTATATTGTCGGGTTAGTTCTACAAATGCTTCTACAAATTTCTCATAGATAGGTTTTTCCACATAAATTCGTTCCACTGCACAGCAGGATTGTCCTGCATTATAAAAAGCCCCATCAACACAGTTCGCTACTGCAAAATCGAAGGGTGCATCGGCACAAACATAAGCTGGGTCTTTCCCTCCTAATTCCAAACCTTGATTGATAAATCGGGTAGATGCACTTTGAACAATTTCGTGTCCGCCTCGTACGGAACCAGTAAACGAAACGAAGCCTATCTTTGGATGTTTTATCACAGCATCAACGACCTGATGGTCTGCAATTAAATCTTGAATCAACCCTTCTGGTGCTCCTGCCTTTTCAAAACATTCAACAAATGCTTTTCCACAGAGAGGTGTTAGCCGTGCATGTTTTACTATCACAGCATTACCAGCCATAATAGCTGGCACAATGACATTGACAGCAATAAGTAAAGGATAATTCCATGCGGAAATATCAAGAACCACGCCAATAGGTTCATGACGAATATAGCGAACGAAACCAGGCTTTTCAGGCAAATATTCATCTGCTAATGTTTTCTCAGCAATTCCTATCATATATTGTGCTCGGTCTAACATGGTGTTGACCTCATTTTGGGATTGCCATAGCGGTTTGCCCATTTGTTCCGTAATTTCACGGGCTATTTTGTCGCGTGATTTCTCAAATTCCTCCATAAACCGTAAACATAGTTGTTTACGTGTTTCTATCGATGTACATTTCCAATCCTGATAGGCTTTATGTGCTTTTTCAACTTTTGCTATGGCTTCTTCCATAGTATCCATTGGAAAGGAATACATTTCTTTTTCCGTATATGGATTCATAACTTTTAATTCTTTCCTTGTCATTTTTATACTCCTTTTAGAATTTGGTTTTTATTTTATAAAAGCAAGAAAATTTATAAATTGCTGATTATTCTATTTGAAAAACCCTGCCTGTTTCTAATTCATAATACACAGGAATAATTTTTATTGCCTTTACTTTTTCCACTTCTGCAATTGCAGGGCTTTGTGTTCTTATCTGTTGAATGATGTGCCTTGTCTGTTCACGAGCACATAGATTAATTATTTCTTGTCGTGATAAGGTAGGTCCTAATTTTTCTAACATTGATTGAACTACGGGGGATAGTAGGTCAAATAATTTGTATATATTTGTATTTTCTTCATGCGTATGAGTAGATGCGGTTCCTGCTTCATTTTTTAAAGCGTCCACAACCGCTGTAATGGCACCGCATTGGCTGTGTGCCATTACTAACAGTAATGGTGTATTAACATGGAGCACACCATATTCAATACTTGCAAGAGCAATATCACTAAGCACGTTTCCCGCTAACCGCACTACGAATAAATCCATAATTCCACAATCAAAAATAATCTCAGGGGGAACCCGAGAATCAGAACAAGATAAGACCGTTGCAATTGCATAATCAGCTTGTGATACCTGAGAAGAAAGAACTCTACGTTCAGGGTCGGAATGAGGTCGTTGTAATGTTCCTTCTATAAATCGCTGGTTCCCTTCTAATAACTGTTTTAATACTTCATCTGGTTCCGGCTTTAACATAGATAAATGATGATTCATAATGGCTCCTTTACTTTTGAAATATATAATACAAAAATTCAGCTTAAATTTTAGAATTGATATTAAAACCTTTACTCAAGTTCCTTTTTATCAAAACCCTTATACATACTTGAATTCAAGAGATTTTACCCATGATTCTTTATTAAAAGAGGATACCTTTTAATATGTATTGATTTGAAGAAAGCCAGTTTGCAGTATCTAACAAGGTCTGTTCAAGTGAACAAATAGGTTTCCATGGGGTTACTGATTGGATAAGTGACGCATCTGTTATGTAGTAGGGAATATCGCCAGGGCGAGTGTTAGGGTCGGGATGAATAGGTATTTTATGATTTGTAATATCTTGACACAGTTTTGTTAATTCAAGAAGAGAGAAACTTCGTTCGATACCTCCTCCAATATTGAATTTCGTTTGATTTAGTTTTTCATAATTTTTAAGTTGCCATAGGATAAGGTTACATAGGTCTTTAATATCTATTAAATCGCGAACTTGTTTCCCTGTTCCACCAAAGCCGATATAAGACAATGGCTTTTCAGCAATATGATGGGCGAGCCATAAAGCGACAATACCCTGGTCAATACGTCCCATTTGCCATGGTCCAGCAATAATGCCACAACGATTGATAATTATAGGGAGGGAATACATAGCGTTATATTCTTCAGCAATAAGTTCAACGGCGAGTTTGGTTGCTCCATAAAGTGTTCGCAAGCCATCTAATGGAAATAGTTCTGAAATACCCTTGTGAGATAAACCCACAGGGAGTTTCTCATTGAAATCGGGTTGGTATCGTGTTTCAGTTTCCTGAAGAGGTAGTTCGTTTAGTTTTGTATATGGATATACACGGCTGGTTGATAGAAACATAAACTTAGTGCCTGTCTCCTTTGCCCAGTTCAAGCAATGGAGTGCTCCAGTAAGATTGGAGTGAAGAACGTATGTAGGCGTAGATACATATCCTGCAAGGACAGAAGGCTCTGCACTACATTCAATTATCCAATCACACGGTGGAATGTTTTTAATGTCAGACTCATTACGAATATCCCCATGAATGAACTCTATACGTTTCTCATATAGTCTTGGTAAATTTAATTCTGAACCCCGGCGATGTAAATTGTCGAAAGCAATAACATGTGTATCTGTTAAACTTTCTTTGAGAAATATTGCTAAATTGGCTCCTACAAAACCAGACCCACCTGTGATTAAAATTCTTTTCATTTATGTTTCCTTTGCAATGATTTTTTATATCATAGATTGGGAAGATGCTTTATTTCATATTTTTAAACAATTTTCATAAATCTCCGAAACTTTTTCTGCTTGATATTGAGGAGAGAATTGTTGAATGGCTTTATTTCGGGCATTTTTACCTAATTCTTTTCGATATCCCTCATGTTCGCAAAGAGTACGAATAGCCCGATATAGTTCCTCAACAGTATCGTTAACGATAAGTCCCTGTTTCTGATGTTCAACCAGTTCAGGGAGTATCCCCGTTTTCGTGGTAATAACAGGCTTACCCATCGCCATATATTCACGCACCGTTCGACATGTGCCATCGGTTCCTGGGACGAGATATATGCAAATATCTAATATATTTAACATAGCGACATAATCGTCGTTGTTCAAATACCCCGTGAA
Source organism: Candidatus Hydrogenedens sp. (assembly GCA_035361075.1). NCBI lineage: Bacteria > Pseudomonadati > Candidatus Hydrogenedentota > Candidatus Hydrogenedentia > Candidatus Hydrogenedentales > Candidatus Hydrogenedentaceae > Candidatus Hydrogenedens > Candidatus Hydrogenedens sp. Next base: position 24,891 of record DAOSBX010000012.1, read on the forward strand.
AATGACTTGTGATTCCAATTCCAACTCTTTTACAGGCTTAAAAGCGACTTCATCCTGTCGAGTACCCCTACCTACAATTACGAGGTACAAGGGCCAGCCTTCCTGAATAAGTGAATGAATCGCTGAAAACAATAAATGGTACTTACGATGGGGTTGTAATCGTGCCACGATACCTAAGACAATAGCATTGTCAGGCATATTTAACTTTATTTTAGGTAGCATTCGATTGGGATTAAATCGTTGCAAATCGATAGCAAGTGGAATAATAGGGCACCGCTCATCTGTGCGGTGAAATCGTTCCATATCGTTTTTTTGGGCGAGACGAGAAGGTTCAAGAATGTAATGTGTTTTAGTCACATATTTTTTCATCTTTTCGGGGAGTCCTTCACCATAGTAATTGGAACGAATGAGAAACTGGCTTGTCTTTACTTCTGTAGCGATTCTGTGGTCATTATCTAAATGGCAGTGTATTATTTTATATTCTTTTTCCTGAACCCATTTCACGAGATTTTTGCGGTCGAGAAAATCTTTGATAGGGTGTTTATGTTTTGACATGTAAAAAGATGAAAGTGTTGGGATATTCTCCTGTAAAGCAGTTTCATATACTCGGTTATATTTATTTTTGGGAACCCCTTTTACACTGCATATAAAGTCAATATCCCAACCCAATTCGCGTAGGTTTTTAATAAGCGTTAATGCTGGTTCCGCAGGTCCAGTCCAACGATGGTTACTGAACACATGGAGAATTTTAGGTTTTGATGGTTTCATTGGAAATTTACGAGGTGGCTTCAACCAGTTCTTTTAATTTTATTGATACAATTTCAGAAACACCGCGTTCCTGCTGAGTGATTCCGATAATAGCATCGGCACAAGCCATCGTTTGTTTATTATGCGTAATGATAATGAACTGAGAACTATGGGTAAATTCTTTCACAATTTCAAGGAAACGACTGATATTTGTGTCATCCAATGGGGCATCAACCTCGTCAAGGATACAAAATGGGCTGGGTTTCGTTTTGAATATGGCAAACAATAAAGCGATAGCGGTAAGTGCTTGTTCTCCACCTGAAAGTTGATGTATAGACTGCGGTTTCTTTCCTGGTGGACGTGCCTCAATTTCGATGCCTGATTCCAATGGGTCATTCTCATCTATCAAATAAATACGGGCATGACCACCATTAAACAATCTTCGGAAAAATTCCTTAAAATGTTCGCCGACCTCTTTAAATGTCTGTGTGAACATTATAAGAACAGTTTCATCAATCCGACGTATTACTTCTTGTAATTTCTCTCGTGCTTGATTTAAATCTTTCTGTTGGGATATTAAAAACTCATATCGTTTTGATTGTTCTTCATATTCCTCCACTGCCATCGGATTTACGGTTCCCAAACGTTGAATTTGTTGCCGAATTTGTTCTATCTGCTGTTCTCGTTCTGTTTCATCCCATTCATCACTCCCAACATCCGTAGAGGATAACATATCCAGTTCTAATTGATACTCTTCTAATATCCGTTGGCGAAGGAATTGAGCCTGTTGATTTATTTGTGAGAGTTCCAGTTCTAACTGGTGTAATTCTTCCTGATTCTTTTGAAGTTCAGCATGTAAATCCTTAATTGTTCTGGAAACCTGCTCAAAATTCTGGATGTGGTTTTGGTATTGTTCCTGTATTTGAACCAATTCCTGTTGGGCTACCTGACGGGTTTCGCTTAATTGAGTTAATTTTGCCCTTGTGTCGGCTATCTTTTCTTGAACCAACTTGATTTCGTTTGTTAAATTTTGGGTTTGTTTTGATGATTCATCGGAGGTTGTTTCCACATTTGATGTCTCTTGAGCCAATCGGGCAAGGTTATTATCAACTTCTTGTAACTGAGAGGTAAGCTCGGTAGCATGGACAAGCAAATTAGTTATTCGTTGTCTGATGCGCTCCAACCCATTACGATACTGGTTTAATTCTTGTTGTTGCTGGTCAATTTCACTCTTTAATTGCGTATCATCCTTTATAATCAAATGTGCTTCCTGGTCTGTTTTAGCCACTTCAGCGTTGATTTTTGACGCTTCATTTTCTAAGTCATTAATTGATGCGGATAACTGCGTGATGAGGTTCGAAATTTGTTCTTGCTGTGCAACAAGACGGGCTCGTTCAATTTGTATCTGTTGAATTTGCAGTGACCAATTATTTTGTTCGTTTTGTAAAGCCCGTATTTGTTGTTTTAAAAGTTCTAATTGCTCATTATATTGTTTTATATGTTCTGCTGTTTCTTGGATGTGTTGATTTGTAGTGGCTTGCTGTTGTTCTAATTCCTCAATTTCAGAGACACGAGTTAGAAGGCCACGTGCCTCTTGTTTCGTTCTACCGCCTGTAACTGCACCAGATTGATTAATAATTTCCCCTTCCATCGTTACCAATTTTGGATATTGCTGGTAGGTTCGTGCAATTTGGATAGCATCATCAATGGTCTGCACCAGATAGGTATTGTAAAGTAAATATTGCAGTGCAGGTATAATTGGAGTATCAACATGAACAAAATCTATTGCTGGGCCAATAACTCCTGGATGTGGGTCTAATTCAGGGTAGGATGGGGTTGTGCTGGGTCGAAGAGTATCAAGCGGTAAAAAGGTAACCCGACCTGCCCAATGTTCTTTCAGAAATGCAATGGCTATCTTTGCGGAGTCTGCTGTTTGGACAACTATATTATTAATATTTCCACCCAACGCGGATTCAATGGCTAATTCGTAACCACGTTCTGTGCGGATTAAGTCGCCAATGGGTCCTAAAATGTGTTCACCGCCTAAAAGTCCCTCATTTTTTGCATTCATTACCGCTCGAACACCACTGGCAAAACCTTCATACCTCTCACGAAGTTCGTTTAAGGAATGAAGTCGTGCTTCTATTCTACTTATACGTTCTCTTAATTGCTGATGTTTTTGCTCTGCTTGCTGAATCCTTTTCTCGGTCTCTGAAAGTTCGAATTGGACTTGTTCTGTTTTTTTAATCAGTTCTTTTATATGGACTTGCTTCTTCTGGATTTCCATATCCAGTTGTTGTTTCTGCTGTTCCAAATCATTACGTGTCTTTTCATGTGTCTGAATTGTTTCTTGTATTTCTGCAATGTGTTTTTGTATTGACTGTTGTTGAGATTGTAGTATCTGAATTCGAGACTGAATTTGATTTTTAGAATTGATATGGTCAATAAGAAATTGTTGTTTCTTGGTTAATTCCAATTCTGTTTGTTGAATCTGTTTTAATTGTTTTTCTTCTTCCTTTTTGGTTGATTCTAACGTATTCCCCAATTCTTTAATTTGATTGGACAACTCTATTTTTTTCTGTTCTAATTGAACAATTTCGTTTTTTATCTCCTGCAAACGAAATGATAGGTGTTGTTTTTCCTGTTCCGTTTCTTTCTTGCGGAGTGATAAGTATTCTAACTCACGTTGATGCAAGCCCAACTGTGATTCAAGGTGTTCTAAGTTCGTTTCCAAATTATGAAACTGTTCTCGTTTCTCTGAGAGAAGTTTTTCAATTTCAGAACGTTTGAGGTAATTCTGTTCTTCTTCCGTTTCTAATTTTGTTTGTAGATTTACCTTTTCATGGTAGTTTTTCTTTTTCTCATTTAATTCGTGTCGCAGGTCGTGGATTTTTTCCTGTAGCGTATTGAACAAAAACCAGGCATTACGCACCTCAAACTCTTTAAGTTTTTGGGTTAGATTACGATAGCGTTGTGCTATTTGAGCCTGCCGTTTTAGACTGCGGAGTTGCCGTTCTACCTCAGCGATAACATCTTGAAGACGGAGCAGATTCTGTTCTGCTGATTCTAATTTTCGGACTGCAATTTTACGACGGGATTTATATTTAACAATACCTGCGACTTCTTCGAACAGATAACGGCGGTCTTCAGGATGTGTGCTGATAATTAAATCAATTTTCCCCTGTCCTATAATAGAGTAAGAATCTGTTCCTACGCCAGTATCCATAAATAGTTCTGTAATGTCTTTAAGTCGGCAGGGGGATTTATTAATAAAGTATTCCCCATCCCCTGTACGATATACCTTACGAGTTATTTGAATTTCATTAAAGTCAACGGGTAATTTGCCATCATGATTATCAAAGGTAATAGTGGCTTCAGCCATGCCGAGAGCAGAACGATTTTCACTTCCATTGAAAATGACTTCTGCCATCTGCATGGTTCGAAGTTCTCGCGTGCTTTGTTCGCCTAATACCCAGCGAATAGCATCAAGGATATTACTCTTCCCACATCCATTGGGTCCAACTATCACCGTTATCCCCGGATTAAAGGATAATGCAGTCTTTTCAGCAAACGATTTGAAACCTATAAGTTCTATCTGTTTTAGATACATGAACCTTTTTATTTGCCTCCTGTTTCATGATTATAAAAGAAAGAGCCATAGTTTTTCATTATGTATTTTTTATCATAATTCGTTCAATCCGTGTCGCCTTCCCATTCTTTTCATCTATTTCCAATACAACAGCACAAAACACGGTGGGTCCACTTGCTACTTCCCATTTTTTAGGAATCCCTGTGACGAAACGGAGAAGTACTCGGTCAATCTGCATGCCGATAACTGAATGGTATGGTCCGCACATCCCAATATCAGAAATGTAAGCAGTTCCGTTCGGTAGTATCCATTCATCGGCAGTTTGCACATGCGTATGTGTTCCTACAATGGCACTGCATTTGCCATCAAGATACCAGGCAAGTGCCAATTTCTCCGCAGTGGCTTCTGCATGAATGTCTATAATAATTATTGATGTTTCTTTGGATATTTCGTTGACGACTTCCTCTGCACGACGGAAAGGACAGTCCACAGGCTCCATAAAAACCCTGCCTAATAAGGAAATAATCCCTACTTTTATCCCATTATTGGTGCTTAAAATCATATAATTCTTACCAGGGGTTGAAGGAGGCAAATTTGCAGGCTTCACTACATCGCTATCGTTTTCTAACGCCTCTGTTATCGAGTCATACCTCCAGATATGATTACCAAGGGTAAATCCATGAATACCAGTTTTTCGTAAGGCGTTCAATGTCTCGGGAGTTACTCCCAAACCACCAGCACTATTCTCCGCATTTGCAAGGATGAGGTCAAAGTGACGCTCTTTCTGTAATTTTGGCAGGACTTCATGCACAACAGCCCTGCCTGGTTTACCTATAATATCACCTAAAAAAAGAACATTTAGCATGCTTTTCCCTATCATGATACTTTTTAACAAAATTATCAATTATCATTGCATCTGTTTTTTACTTTGCTGTTTCAACAGCCCGCGTCTCGCGAACAACTGTTACCTTAATCTGTCCTGGATAAGTTAGCTCGCTTTCTATTTTGCGGGCTAAATCACGAGCAAGAACCGTTGCCTCGGCGTCACTAACTTGATTCGGTTGAACCATTACACGAACTTCACGGCCAGCCTGAATCGCATACGCTTTTTCCACACCTGGGAAGGAGGAGCAAATTGTTTCCAACTGTTCCAACCGTTTCAGGTAAATTTGCAAACTTTCGCTTCTTGCACCGGGTCGCGATGCAGACATGGCGTCTGCTGCCTGAATTAATACCGCCAATACAGAGTTGTTAGGCATATCTCCATGATGAGCACCGATAGCATTGGCAATTGTTTCGGACTCACCGTAACGTTTCGCTAAATCATGCCCAAGAACAGCATGGGCTCCTTCAACTTCGTGGGTCAATGCTTTACCTATATCATGGATTAGGCCTGCTCGTTTTGCTTCCTGGATATTCAACCCGAGTTCTCCTGCCATAATCCCTGTTAGATGTGAAACCTCTATAGAATGCCGTAGGACATTTTGTCCATAAGAAGTACGGAAACTTAATTTCCCTAATAATTTAATGATTTCCGGATGCAATCCGTGGACATCTGCCTCCAGACAGGCTTCCTCACCACGTTCTCGTATCGTTTGATTCAGTTCCTCAGTAACTTTCTCAACTAACTCTTCAATTCGTGCGGGGTGAATTCTACCATCCTGTATCATTCGTTCAAGAACTAATTTCGCAATTTGCCGACGTATAGGGTCAAAACCGGAGATAATAACTGCTTCTGGGGTATCGTCAATAATAATATTGACGCCCGTTGCATTTTCCAATGTGCGGATATTACGTCCTTCACGCCCAATTATCCTACCTTTCATTTCTTCATTGGGCAAGGAAACAACCGTTACGGTCGATTCTGCAACATGGTCAACTGCACACCTCTGGATTGCTTCACCAATAATCCATTTAGCACGTTTATCCGCTTCCTCTTTCAGTTCATCTTCGATTCGTTTCAGATGTAGGGCAGAATCACGCTTCACCTCTGTTTCTAACATAGTAAAGAGTTCTTTACGTGCCTGCTCTGTAGTCATTCCAGCTATCGTTTCCAACCGTTTAAGTTGTTCCTGCTGTAAGGCTGTGATTCGTTCCCGCTCTTTGTCTAACTGTTTTTCACGTTGAACCAAATCACGTTCCTGAGTGCTTAACTGGATTGCCGTCCTGTCAAGGGCTTCAGCACGTTTCTCAATGGCTTCTTCTTTTGCTTGAATCCGCTTTTCAAGGTTGGCAATCTCACGACGCATCTCGCGACCTTCCTGCTCTAATTTAGAGCGGATTTCAACTTCAATTTCGCGGGCTCGGGTTTTTGCATCACGGATAATTACCGCAGATTCCCGTTCGGCATCAGTTATCATCTGGGCGGATTCACGATGGGCACGACTTAAAATGCTGTTCGAACGAATCCGAACCACAAGCAACGTGCAGATAACACCAACAAGAATCCCAATAATCCCGCCTCCAATTGCATAATACAACATTAGCATAGGTAACTCCTCCTTCTTTACTGGAAAAGGCTGGGGAAGGAAACCTGCACATCAGAGGGGTAACACATTCACCAACACACTACTTGTAAAATCTATGGTGTTGATGATATGTATAATAAGGGTAAAGTAATAGTTAAATGCCTATTAAAATCTGAGACATATATCGAACATACCGGGGTATACCGATATGTCTTTTTATCTCGTAAAACTACAAACATATATTCTTGAACCCCTCGATATATAATAATTTTTCCTTTCCAGAACCTTTTCACAGGGTTTCATTTAACATTGAGTTCAATTTTTACTTTCCTGGTTGTTAGCCAAATATAAATTTGGCATGAAAATATTATACCTGTTTTGATTATAAAATACAAAATTGATATAAGTTATTCCTTCCTTTTCTTTAAGACATGTATAGCATATATCTAATATATACATCAAGATTGACCATAAATAAAAAGAACATGTAAAATTAAAGGGGATTAATTGGATTTTTATTGGGAATAAAAATCTACAAAAAATATACATTCTGACTTGACTTTTAAGTTTTTAAATGGTATATTATATATGTGTCAAGGCTGTAGGTTGTCCTTGAGGTTTATATTAAAATTTAATAATAACATTTAACCCCTAACCTTAGGGAGGAGAAAAACTATGTTAAAACAAAAAAGTTTCACCATGATGCTGTTGTTAAGCCTTATCTTAGGGCTGGCTGGTAGTTCGTATGCGGTACAACCACCTCCGAACCCGAGCGAACTGGATTTTTGTGGTTTATTAGACGGTGCCTATAACCTCGTAACGAATGAGTTTGCTTTCTTATTAGAGTTGTTGGGTGATGATGCTGCATTATTGACCATGGTTCAATGTGCAGTAGCAGATATTAATGGCGGAATTGTAGATGACCTGCCAACCCCGAATGGGATGTTGGATGGTAATTATGAGTTGCGGATTATTAAAGAGTTGGTGCAAAATCCAGACAAATATGCTAATCTTGCTTCCGGAACACTACCTGGACAAGTAAAACCAGGTGTAAATCCAACCGATGTGATTAATGCATATAATGCAAACTACCAGATGCTCTATACCGATGGGATGTATACATTTCTAAATGGCATGCTTCCCTACTCTTGGCCTTTACTTCGAGGGATTTATCCGACAGTTCCACCATTATGCACGTCACCAGGTGATCCTCCTGGATGTATCGATAAGGCACTTATCGTAACCTTGTTCCGTAATTTGCTTATGGTTCTTGCAGGTTTTGCAACTGAAGGTGATGATGCCAGTGCGGAGTCAGTCGCAACAGTAGCAGGTTTGTTAGCATTATGTGATGTGTTGTCACACGGGTCCTGCCTTGTAGATGATATAGAAACTGACCCGAATGCTTACGAGAGATTACCAGAGTTCCTCTCCAAAGATGGTGATGCGGATGGTGATGGCTACACGAATTATAAAGAATATGAAGAATATGCAGATGTAAAAGGTCCGGGTGATGCATTTATTGCAGCGGTATTAGACCCCTCTGTCTATCCAGGGCCTCCTGCTGATGAAAAAGTAAAGATTTACCCGAGCGGAAAAATAAAGGTAGAAGAAGGTGGAACCATCGACCTGAGAGTTGAAGTAAAAGATATGGTTGGAACTGTCAGTTATGAATGGACACATAATGGAGAACCCTGCGGTGAGAATGCTCCACGTTTGATAATTCGCGATGTAACCAATGCAGATGCTGGTAATTACCAGTGCGTAGTAACAGATGAGTCCAAAGGAATGTATGCTTCATCGGTAGTAATCGTTGAAGTCCTTCCAGAAGGTTCAATGCCAGTTGCAACAGGAATCGGTCTTGCGATTGCAGGTGTCCTTTGTTCTGCTGGTGGCGTTTTAGTCCTTCGCAGAAAAAAGTAATTTGTTGATTTAGAAATCACATAATATAAATGTTGTTTTAGAGGAAGTCAGAAATGACTTCCTCTTTTTTGTTATTTTTTATTAAACTTTTAAATACAAATAATCACGTAAAATTACACGAAACTTTTAGTAAATAAGCACTACGTTTCCAGCCAGAACAAGTAGTACAACATCCTACTTATAGTAAAAAACCAACATTATCATCGGCATAAAAAGTAATGTAAGCCTCCCACTTACAAACTGAATAGGGAATATGGAGAAAAGGAGTAGGCGATTTATAAACACGTTAGAAAAAACATTAACATTAAATTTTTTTGCCACCTCTTTCGATACAATATCCAATAAAGTTCTATTTTGGAAAAGGAATTTTATATTGCTTAATTTTTCTCCAGAGTGTAGAGCGTGAAATACCCAGAATCTTTGCCGCTTCACTTTGATTATAATTAACTTTCTCAAGTACATGTCGAACATGTCGAGCCTCTACTTGTGCTAAAGGTAATAAACCATCATTCGTATCTGTAGGTAGAGCAAGAAAACGAGTTTGTTCGGTTCGCACTGTTTCTGGTAAATCGTGTATGTGAATAATAGTATCCTCAGCCATAATTACTGCATGAGCAATGATACTTTCCAGCTCTCGAACATTTCCTGGAAAGGGATATTTCCGCAACATAGCAAGGGCATTGTTGTCAATACCCTGAATGTTTTTCCCAAATCGGTGATTATACCTCGTAATAAAGTGCTGAACTAACGTCGGTAGTGCTTCTAATCGTTCACGTAATGGTGGAATTCGTATCTGCACTACATTTAGTCGGTAAAACAAATCCTCACGAAACGTATGTTCTTCAACACTCTTCTGTAAATCTTTATTGGTGGCAGAAAGGATACGGACATTTACTTTCTGGACCGAATTTGAACCGACAGGACGAATTTCCCCATTTTGCAGGACACGAAGCAATTTTGCCTGTGTCATTAAGGACATATCGCCAATTTCATCTAAGAGTATTGTTCCTCCATCTGCTTCTGCAAAAAGACCCCGTTTATCTCGTTCTGCCCCTGTAAAGGCACCTTGAACATGTCCAAACAACTCACTTTCTAGTAAATTTTCAGGCAAGGCGGCGCAATTGATAGCAATAAAAGGTTTGTCCCGTCTCGGACTGAGACGATGCAAAATCTGTGCGACTACTTCCTTACCGACACCTGTTTCACCTAAAATCAAAACTGTACTATCTGTCGGGGCAACCTTCCTAATGATTTCAACCACACGATGCATCTGGGGATTATTACCCGAAAGCTCCTCAAACAAAATCTGTTCAAAACCTGCCTCCTCACGCTGTTCACGTCTCCGCTCTAAAATAGCACGATGCACAAGATTGGCAACATCGCTCGGGTCACATTTCTTGGGAATATAAAAATAAGCACCCATTCGTATTCCTTCAAGTGCCTGCTCCATTTGCTCCATCTCATAAAGTAAAATCAGCTTAATCGATGGAAATTTCTGGCGAAGAAATGAAACAAGATTTATATTCCCTTTGTATTCAATTGCTAAGTCGAGAAGAATAACATCACATACAGTTCTACGCGAACAGGTTAAAATTTCCTCCGTAGAACGGCACGTAATAATACCATGCCCCAGACTCTCAATAAACTGAGAAACAGCCTTGATATACTTATTATCCGACGCAATTATAAAAACAGTCCCCTGTTCACGAGAAGAAATAGGCTCTTCTTGTGAAAAAAATCGTAAATCAACAATCTCTTTCGATAACGTCTTCGTCCGCATAAAACTCTTATTTCATTTTATAAATCTTATTTTATCAAAATAAATGTAGATAACAAATATTTCTACCTATCTCTTCCGTAATACATGGGTTTATTTAAAAACGTAAAAATTTCTTCTTCAGAGAACCTAAGCATATAAATTGAAAAATATTAAATTTTTCTATTAAACCAAGGAGTAGTCAGGCAAGGGTATCTGTGCTACTACTTAACAAATTTGTAATGCTTCTATGTCACTATATGCATGGTTCTTGAGGTATTTTAAATAGATACGATTATTGTTCTTTAAAATATGTTAATTTAAAATTTCAATTTTAATTCAGGCAGTATTTGCTTGAATATAATTTTTTATTCTGTGAATGAATTTATGTTATATAATATAGAAAATAGTTTATAGATAAATATGTCTATAAGTGCTGTGGTAAAAAAATTAAAAATGGAGATTTATTATGAGAGGGCGAGTATTTACGACAGGTGAAGTGGCATCAATATGTGGTGTTTCATCAGATACTGTTTCACGTTGGTTTGACATGGGACAGATAAAGGGGTATCGTTTAGGACCTGGTGGAGACCGTCGTATTCCTTATGAAAGTTTACGAGCATTTATGATTGCCCATGGAATCCCGTTAGAGCGATTGGAGACAAGCGAGACAAAGATTCTGGTGGTTGATGACGACCCATTTTATCTTGACATTATACCGGATGCAATTGCTAAAAAGGCAGATAAGGATAAAGAGATATTAGTCCTAACCGCATCAACTGGTTTCGATGCAGGAGCCTTGATTGTAGAGCATAATCCTAATTTAGTTATTATGGATATTCATCTTTCTGATATTGACGGCAGAAAAGTGTGCGAACGATTAAAAAATCGGCATGAGACAAAATATGCACGTGTCCTGGGTATTTCCGGATTGATAGATGAAAGTGAGGTTAATAAACTACGTGATTATGGTTTTGATGATTTTCTGAAAAAGCCTTTTTCTTTGGATGAATTGGTAAAGAAAGTATTTCATCTGCTTTCTTTACCGCCGACCAGTGTAAGTAGACCTAAATCTACTGGCACTTAAATTAAATAAGTAAAATGAATTAAAATCATTTTTGTGAGACTATATTATGAAACTATCTCCTTATAAGATAGTTGTTATTTATCTTGCCCTTGCGGGGTTGTGGATTGCATTTTCAGACCAGATTCTCTACTGGTTTATTAAAGATAGTGAAAATTTAACCATAGCCCAATCCATAAAAGGGTTCGTTTATGTTATTACCACAGGTTTATTACTTTATATCCTCATATCAAGATACACCTATGAACTAAGAAAAGCATTTAGAAGAGAGCGACGACGAGAAGAAGAGAAAAATGTTGTTTGGAGGTCATCCCCAGATGGTATTGTAGGAATAACAAAGGACGGGAAGATTTTTTCCCTAAATGACCAAGCTAACAAGTGGTTAGATGTGTCTCTACCAACAGAGCAAAAGTTCTGGGATTTTTTCGAAAAGCCCTATCGAGAACAAATTAAACAGTCAATTGAAGAGATACTTCGTGTTGATAAACCCGAATTCGTATTTTCTATCTATGGTATGCTGCGAAAGGAGAGGAGTCATTACTGGTTTGAAATAAGACTAAATAAAGGAACGTATGAATTCAATGAATTTGTAGTAGCCACGATGCATGATATTACTGACAAAATAAATCGTGAAAAGGAAGTGGAACTTTTAAAAAATGGCTTTGAGCAAATAGGGGTCGGAATTGCCCTTGCATATAAACATGGCGACATCATTTTTGTCAATAATAAGTTGTCGGAATTACTTGGGAAGGATAAAGACCAGTTAAAAAGCTACTTCGATTGCCTCCGTTTCATTTCGGACGAATCCGAGACTATTATAAATCAAGTTAAGGAGACAATAAATGCAGGGAAAGCATGGGACAAAATATTTGAAGTTAAACAGGAGGATTACAGCATCGAGTATCTCACTGTTAATGTTTTTCCAATGAGTTATAAAGATGAACATTTCATACTTGTTATATTAGAAAACATAACTCAGCAGGTTTTATCAGAAAAAAGACTTTCTCAACAACAACGAATGGAGGCATTAGGCTACCTTGCAAATGGAGTTGCTCATGATTTTAATAACATTTTAGGGGCTATTCTTGGACATGTAGATTTGATACTGGAAGAATACAGCGATGTTAGAGGCTTATCTAAAGAATTGGAAATTATTCGCAATGCAGTTTTGCGGGGTAGAGATATGACCAGTCAGATATTATCTGTTTCTCGTGAAAATGGTGGAGAACGAATTCCATTGGATATATCACAGATTATCAATGAAGTATTGACCCTGCTAAAACCCAAAATTAGTGCACGTATAAAGATAGAAGTGGATACTACTGAACCACTTCCTAAGGTTCTTGCTTCCCCAGGTAAAATAAACCAAATTTTATTAAACTTGTGTATTAATGCCTGCCAGGCTATGACACAAGGAGGAATTTTACATATAAGAACGGAGAAAATCATTGCTGATGAACCCCTTTTAGCAAAGCATCCGGAACTTGCACCTGGTGAGTATCTTCGAATATTGGTTAGTGATACCGGCATTGGGATTGACCCGGATATAATGGAACATATATTCGAACCCTTCTTCACAACGAAAAGAGGCAACGGTGGTTCAGGGGTAGGTTTATATATTGTGCGAAGTTTAGTTACAAGTTTAGGTGGTGGCATTTCCGTTTATAGCGACCCCGGAAAAGGAACTCGTTTCTGTGTATATTTGCCCGTGTATACCGAAATGAAAGAAGAGCCAGTCGTTACACTAATAAGCGAAGAAAAAGTCCCTAAAGGCTCCGAAAATATCCTGTTGGTTGATGACGAACCTATGTTATCAAGAATTATAGGTAGATTACTTACAAAATTAGGGTATCACGTTCGAATTGTAAATAATCCCATAGTGGCTAAAGAAATGATAGAACAGGGATTGATTGAAAATTTTCAGCTCGCAATCATTGATAATATTATGCCTGAAATTTCAGGAGAAGAGATTATTCGTATCTTACATGACAAAGGGATTTCAATCCCCGTAATTTTAACCAGTGGGATGATTACCGATGAGATTGTTGATAGTGCTAATAAGTTAGGCGTATCCGCAATTCTTGAAAAACCGTGCTCATATTCCGTGTTAGGAAACCTTATTCGTAAAGTTTTAGATGAATATATGAAAGATATACAAGGAAGATGACGTATGAAAAATCAGTTTATTTTTCTTGTTCAACATGGAGAGGCAGTAGGAAAGGAAATTAATCCTGAACGCCCCTTATCAGATAAAGGACGAGAAACCGTTAAAAAAGTTGGACATTTCCTTTATAACTATGGATGTCATGTCGATAGTATCTGGCATAGCCCTAAACTAAGGGCACGTGAAACAGCTAAAATTTTAGGAGAATGCCTAAAAAAATCGGAGTGTCTCTATGAATTCAAAGAATTAGAACCAGAAAAATCACCAAAGAAGATAATGAAATACATTCAAAAAGAAGCAAAGCAAAATATTATGATCGTTGGACATCTACCCCATTTATCTCATCTGACTGGATTATTACTGTGTGGTGATGAGAATAAAGAAATTATAGCCTTCGAAAAAGGAGGCGTAATATGTATCGAAACAAACAGCGGTAATTTTAATGTTTTAAGATGGATAATAGTACCTACAATGGTGATGTAAATAATTAAACACACTATTTAGTATTATTATAATTTTGATTTGATTTCTGTGTCATTATATATTACAATCATATATCTTTGTTCGTTATATAACTTTAATCTTAACAAATCAAGGAAAGGGTCTTGTATGAAAAAAACTGTGTTACTGACGCTATTGGTATTTTTACTTTTAATGATTAATTCCTATGCAGAATTGCAGAATGTAGAAGTTGGTGGGTCGATAAGATTAAGGTGGGATTATATCACCAATCACTTCAACACATTTGTAGGTCCTATGCCCCAACCTCAAACAAGATGGTCTGCTATTTCCGTTATGGGACGCCCTATCGGGAATCTTTTAGGTCCAGGAGTTGTCAGCATTTATGATTGGGACAATAAAGGTGAGGACTTGTCATTCATTGAACAGAGAACCCGATTACATGTAAATGCAGATTTTACAGACCAAGTACGGGCATTTATTGAGTTGGATTCTTACGACATTTGGGGAGAAGATTTTAGGTCTGTCAATTATCTAACTGGTGTTGATACACGTCAGAACTCTATTGATGATGTTGAAGTGTATCAGGCATACATTGAGGCAGATGAGATGTGGGGAACGCCATTGCGTTTACGTGTTGGACGACAAGAGTTAGCATTTGGCAGTCAATTTTTAGTAGGACCACGTGATTTTGCCTTTTTCTGGACAGGACTCTCTTTTGATGCTATTCGGCTTACGTATAAAGCAGATGCCTTCACAATCGATGCCTGGGCATCAAAATTATTTGAATCCATGTCTGATTTCGCAGAGGATGATATTAATTTTTATGGCGTTTATGCTTCTTGTAATGCAGTTGAAAATGTTACCTTTGACGTATATTGGATGTTGCTTGAAGATGACCTTCCCATCGCTGACGATTTAGTCCCGACCTTCCTCGGTGGTGGCGAATACGACAAGACTATGCTACACACTGTCGGATTACGTAGCGCAGGGAAATATGAGGCTTTCGATTTTGATGCAGAAGTGGCTTATCAATTTGGAGAGGCAGATAGTATTGGCAAAATATTCCGAACCCGTGGTAAAGGTGATGATGATGCAGAATTTGATAATTGGGCTGGAAAATTGGATGTAGGGTATACCTTTGATTTCTGGCGGAAACCGCGTGTATTTGCCAGTTTCCGTTATTTTGGTGGAGAGGATAATCGAGATATTTCCTTCTGGGATTTTATCAATCCATTTTATAAACCGACAGCCAGCGTCAGTTTCAACCGTCTGTTTTCAAACGAAATTGCAAGTGGTGCGGTAGACTTGAATAATGAACTTACTAATGCTTGGTGGGTACGGTTAGGCGCAAATGGATATATAACTGACAAAATTCGTGCAATCCTCTGTGCTACTTATTTCGAAGCTGTCGACGAATTCGAGAGACCCGTTTTTGTTCTTTTCCCATGGTGGACACAAAAGAACGATTCACATCTTGGCACAGAACTTACCCTATTTCTTGAGTATCAATACTCACAAGATTTAGTCATAGAGGCAGGCTGGTCACATATGTTTACAGGTGATGGTTCAGCAGAAGGACAATTTGTCCGCTGGAATGGCCTACTTTATAATGGCGGTACTGATGATGACGGAGCAGATTACATATACACCGGCTGTAAAATTTATTTCTAAAATACGAACTTAATTCAAATATTAATTGAGGGAAGATACAATAAATATTGTATCTTCCCCTTTTATTTACCCTTCAAAAATGTACAGCCTTATATTGCCTTATTCAAAATTATAGATGGGGATATATTATAGTCAGCATTTCTTAACCACTTTATAAATTTCATAAATCGCATTCCAAAATAAAAAAGTGTAAAAAAAATTAATGGTTATGTGCACCGTGATGTGACGCTTCGTGGATAATAATTCCTCCACTGTTCACTGGGAATAAATTGCCTTTGTTAATTTCAACATCTGGTTGTGGAACATATTTTAAAAAGTCAACATGTCCATCCATATATAGAACATTGCACCCACCAGGGACATGGTTAAAATGAGATGCATCGTCACCAGATATTCCATCCCACACTACAGGTATAATAGATTGAGCCATGTTAGCGTTACCTGGATTGTTAATATCGGTAATTAGAAATCGTTCAATTCCTTCACGTAAACGATATGCTTGTTTTGTACTTCCGAGGATAGAAGGGACAGGAAGTGTCGGGAAAATCCAATCCTCATCTGCATACTGTTTACATTGTTGTGTCGTATTAGTTGGATTTGTTATTCGCTCTATTAATTCTTCCAAGGCTAATTCAAAGAATTTAAAGTCTTCATCTAATTGAAACAGTGTCGGATTAACAGCCCAACCGAAATATACATAGGGATGTTCGTATACTTCACAAGGTTCAATTATTCCGTTCTGATGCACAGAAACACCATTAAGTAGCATATGCCCTTCTGTTAACGCTTCTTCATAAGTAGTTGCTGGGTTTTTTCCTTCATCCCATAACTGCAATGCGGGACCTGCCCATGGCGAACTCGGACAGACCAAAACTTGAAAATCATTTAAATACTCTGGATATATCGTCTCCATGTCAATTATTGTGGCAAGACCCAAGGTTGGACTCCCATCACAATTAGTAGATTTAATAGGCGGAAAACGTTCTCCCTTTGCTTCATTTGCATACATTTTTAATGCCAGACCTAATTGTTTTAGGTTATTTGCACATGATGAGCGTCGTGCTGACTCTCGTGCTCGTGCCAGGGCTGGCAATAATATCGCCGCAAGAATACCGATAATGGCTATAACAACAAGTAATTCTATTAAAGTAAAACCTTGCTTTTTCATAGGTTAATCTCCTTTCTTAAAATAAATAAAAACCATTAGAAAAATGAAACGTAAATTTTCAAATACTCAATTATCAATCAAAAGTAGATTAGCTAAAGAAAGGAGGGGCACGGGATGGAAATATTAAAGGATATTCATACGAGAAATGTCTCTTTATCAGGAAATTCCACAATAATTGAAGGTAGAAAAAGGATATAAAATAATATAGGAAGGAAAAACTTACGATTTGCAATATAAACCAGCAAATGGGGCAAAACTCTTCAGAATGTACCAGCGACCCGACGTCTCCATTGTTATAGCAATAATGACAATGAAATAAAAAAGCAGACAAAGCAGAAAAGCAGATCGCAAGAACTACAAACCAGAGTAGTCCCTTGCTAATATTATTATCTTTGAGCTGATTTTTCATTTTAATTGTCATCATCGTTGTTCGTATTACAAAGTAATACGTATTATACACCTATTTATAAAAGTATTTCAAGTATTTTATGTACTATACAGAAATTTCACCTATTTTTTGGAGTTTCATAAATTTAGGAATATGATATAATTGCATGGGATATAGTTTTAGTTCCAAAGGAATTAAAAGGAGAAACTTTTATGAGCATAATGAATACTGTTCAGGAAGCAATGAAACAGGCTATGAAAGACAGGGATACGATACGTTTGGAAACCTTGCGAATGGTGAAGTCTGCATTATTGCTTAAAGAGAAGTCCACTGCACGAACTGAAGAAATGTCGGACAATGAAGCCATTGCTACACTACGTAGTGAGATTCGAAAACGGAAAGATAGTATTGAAGTATTCAAGCAATTAGGGAAGGATGAAGAGGTAGCCAAATTAGAAAAGGAAATATCTGTCATTGAAGAATTTTTACCACAACAATTAAGTCGTGAGGATGTTGTCCAGCGAGTAAAACAATATCTCGCCGAGCATCCTGATATGAATCACGCTGGCAAGCTAACAGGTGCAATGAAGAAAGAATTAGGCGAAACAGTTGATGGCAAACTTTTGAACGAAGTTTGTCGCGAATTGCTTGGTGGATAAATCTAACGTATTTATCTCTTTTACTACTTTGTTTTACCCATTTGCCGTAAAATAGAGAGGGCAACATCAGGTTTGTTTGTAATAATAGCGTCTACACCCCACTCAGCAAATTTCCGTATCTCTTCTTCTTTGTCTACTGTCCATACAGCAACAGTTTGTCCATTTGCATGAAATTGATTAAGTCGTTCCTGAGTAAGACTATCCTTACTGACATTCATGCCTGGGGCATTTAGTAATTTCCCGAATAGTACATAGTAATTCCACCACTCGGGATGTTTCTCCGACTCTTCACCAAGAAACTCTGTTCTCAAATCTGGTGCTTCATTAATTGCTGTAAAGAAAATTATTGGTGAAAAGGTTTGTAATACAACTTGTTTCTCCATTTTTAGTTTTCGAACTGTTTCAATAGTTTCTTTAGCTAAAAGAACATTTCTCGAATTACTTCCGTAAATAATATCTTCTAATTTCTTCTTCAATTCTGGGGTCATCTTATCTCTGCCGTGAATATTCATAATAATTAAAGGGATGATGGGGTCGTCATTGTCACTACTTTTAATTTCAATATACACACCAATCTTATTTTTCTTTGCGAGTTTAAGGGCTTGCTCGAGGGAGGGTAAGTGTTCCCCTTTAAACTCTGGAGAATACCATGAACCCGCATCAAGAATTTTTAATTCATCCCATTTCTTTTCTGTTACTTTTCCTTCCACACCAGTAACCCTTTTTAGCTCATCATCATGAATCACCACCAGTTTATTATCTGCTGTTAAATGTACATCCAACTCAAACCAATGTGCACCTAATTCTGATGCTTTTTTAAATGACGCTAATGTATTTTCTGGGGCATATGCACTTGCTCCACGATGAGCAATGACATCGATGTACCCTTCCGGTGCTCCGGGGACAAAGTATGTGGCACAACCTAAACATAACATTGGTGTTAATAAAACTAAATATCTCGTTTCAACCATATTAATACTCCTTTGTGTTTTTATTGTATTTCATGATTTTCAGTAATAAAAATTGTATAATATTACCTTTACTAAAATCATATTCATTTTCACACCATGGGACTAAACTTTTTAAGGATAGAACTATGCATGTTCCTATACTAAACCTTCGGGCTCAGTATGAAGCCATTCGGGATGAAATTCAGCAAGCAATAGCGGAAGTGTTGGAAACCCAGCAATTTCGCGGAGGTCAAATCCTTTCACAATTTGAAGAGGATATAAAAAACTTTATCCAATGTAGATATGCAGTTGGTGTAGGCTCAGGGACAGACGCATTAACCTTAGCATTAAAGGCGATAGGTATCAAATCAGGCGATGAAATTATCACCACTCCTTTTTCATTTATTGCAACAGCAAGTAGTATCGTTCATGCGGGCGGAACACCTGTCTTTGCAGACATCGAACCTGACACATATCACTTAAATCCAAAGGAAGTAGAGAACCAAATAACGGAACGAACACGAGCAATACTACCAGTGCATTTGTATGGTCAATGCGTTGATATGCCTCTATTTTTATCTTTAGCGGAAAAATATTCCCTTTATATCATAGAAGATTCCGCACAAAGTTTGGGTGCCAGTCTTCATAATAAAAAAGCAGGTGCATGGGGTCATGTTGCGTGTTTCAGTTTTTATCCAACAAAAAACTTAGGAGCCATGGGAGAAGGTGGTTTAGTTACTACAAACTATGAAGAGATTGCTAACAATGTGATGTTATTGCGTTGTCATGGCTCACAAAAGACGTATGAACATGAACTAATTGGCTATAACTCCCATCTACATACATTACAGGCGAATGTATTGAGGGTGAAACTTCGGTATCTTGAAAAATGGAATGAGAAACGTCGTGAAATTGCACGGTATTATACTCAGCACTTAAACGAATTGCCTGAACTTCAATTGCCGATAGAACGGGCAGGTAGTGTTCCAGTTTATCATCAGTATGTCATCCGTATTCCTCAACGAGATTCAGCACAAAAGTATCTTCGGGAACAAGGAATAGCCACTGCTATATTCTATCCAATCCCCATACATCGGCAACCCTGTTTTTCAACATTTCCCTCATCATCTAACTCCTATCCAGAGGCAGAAAAGGCTTCAAAGGAAGTATTGGCACTGCCTATTTATCCTGAACTGACGTATGAACAAATAGATTATGTTATTGACAAAATAAAAGATTTTTTAGTGCACATAAGATAAATATGGAGCGGGAAGAATTCCTGCACCCTGAGTAGAGTTGTGTTCGTATACAGATTTTTTTGCCACCTCCAGAGAAAGGGGCTCATTGGTTCCAGCCCATTTAGCATAATCCTCAGAGGCAAGCCAATCTTGCAATGCCTGTTTAACAGCGGGCACATCTTTTTTCATACACAGACTTAAGACGACTCCTCCTAAACCTGCTCCTGTTAAGCAGGAACCTAATGCACCATGTTGATTCGCAATGTCAACTATTCGGTCTAATACTGGAGTACTTGCCCCAAAATCGCCAGGTAATGAAAATGGTTCAATTTCAAGGTCATCATATACAAATAATATATCATCATTAACCTCGCGATGGAATGGTTTTCCTACCGAATCTATAATTCGGTCTCCATTATGTCCTAACGTCATTAGATAACCAGCCATGGAAACATTACCCTGACGTATAGCCTCACAGAAAGCCTTTGCTCGAAGCGATTCACAAATACCGAAAACAAGTGGCCCACGGATAGAAACCTCTCTGGGTCGATTTTCCTCCAATAGATGTCCATAATAACGCTCATAAAGTTCTTGAATGTCTGGAATTTTAAACTCATGAAGGAGAGATTCGACAGAAAGCGTGGATGGGATAGAACGAAACAATTTATACAGAAGTCGTTTGTTACCTAATTTTTCAGGTGTAAAATCAGCGAGGGTTTGAAATTGTGCTAACTCTTCCTGAGTAAACCCTTGCTGTTTCATGATTTCGGCTAATATTTTCAGAGCAACAGAATAAGCAAATCGATTTTTTATATAAGATACCGCATGGGTAGAACTAATATCTCTCCGCATCTTCGAGTCTGTAATAACAATAGAGACATCTTCAGGAAATGGCAAATATTCTTTTTCAAGGATTTCTGCTGTTATAGGATGCAACCTTATACCTAAAATAAAACCTCGTCTCCCTAATAATTCCGCTGTTTGGTCGCTAAGTCCACTTCGTGCACCTGTAAACCACTCGGCATCCTGCACCATTTTCAGTTTTGTAGTTTCATCAAAATTGAGACGTGTTATGTACATAATAGCGTTTAAAAGAGTCAAACACAAAGCATGTGATGAACTTAAAGCGGAACCTTCTGGAATATCACCACCGATAACAGCATTAATACCTGTTGTAAGAGGTGTAGATATTTGTTTTGCAGTCCGAAGCAAAATTCCGCGGATAAACTGATGCCAATGCGTAGTAGCGTCTGTATTATTTTGGGCTTGTTGGCAAATCTCCATCCAGGGAGAGTTTATTGGATATTTTTCTAACAGTTCACGAAACTTGGCTTGAAAGGGTTTGTGTTTTGTTTCAAGATTATGTAGATTGAAAACATCATCATCTCGAATTTGTCCGATAAGAAGGATTTCTTGTTCAATAGTCATTAAATTCAAAAAACCACCATGGGTATCTATATGCATCCCACGCAAATTAATTCTACCCGGACAACGGACAATAAATACCGCCTGGTCACCAAATATCTCAATAAACCGATACATTAAATTGAGAATTAGTGGTATACGGCTCTGACCAGAAACACCATATGCTTCACTCAAAAACTGCCTTCGTTCCGATGTATCACGTATTAAAAAATCTATCCATTTGCTCGCTAATATCATGGTGTATATGTTGTCTTGATGTTATACTTTTCTTTTAATTCTTTTAAGATTTGGATTAGTTCTGGTTTTTCACCTTCACGGACAATTTTGCTAATTATATAAAATGCTTTATGAAAAGCCCAACGACGTGCTATTTCAATATCACCCTTTTCAGACTCAGCAAAATCGGCACGGAATATTACTTCTTTCCTTTTACCCGATGCAACTCCTTGCAAACGGAAGACAAAATTTTTATGTTCCTGTGGATTAAACTTCCCATAGATAGTAACAGGTAACGCTTGATAAAAATCAGGTAGAACAAAAGGATATATTTCCTCTCTTGGGATGGAGCCAAAGTCCATTTTAACATCGATTAGGATAGGGTTCTGAACTTTGGCAAATGCCTGAGGTATGGATGTAGATATTTGGTCAATATTATCCTTAATTACCGAAAAACCCTTGTTGAGGTAAGCAAGCAATTCAAGTAAATATCGGTCAACAGTATTACCGCCTCCGAGGGTGAAAATCTCATACCCACCCTGATTTTCCATAGTTAAATTTGCGATAATCATTCGCGTATCTCGTAACCCGATTGTCGATTTACCATCCGAGTAAAGCCAGAGAATATTTGGCAATCCACTGGTTGGTGGTACCTGTACAAGCTGGCGAACTGAAGTATATACATCCGTTTGCCCTGTGGAGGGTATCTGTTGCAAATATTTCAGGGCAGAATTTTTATTCGCGGTATTAGCCTGAATATAACCATCAGAAAAGAACGTGGCACGTTCCCGAAACAAAATGATATTGAATAGGTCTTCTTCACGAAGTTGTTGAATTGCTTCTCGTACCCCTTTTATTGTCTGGTCTAATTTGCGTTGCCCAATACTGGCGGAACTATCAATTATGAAGGCTACCTGCTTCGGTAAAGGTGTTATCTTTGCATCTTTTTTAGGAACAATATTCAATTGAAAAAATCCTTGAGTGTTGTTATCTGTAAAATACGTTTTCAATTGTAATTCTAAAAGGTCATCCCAAAACTCATAAGGACGATTTTCCTTCTCCTTTTTCGTTTCTTCAATAATTGGCTGTTGTAAAATTTCTTCCTCTACTGTTTGCTCCAATGGAATAGGTGGTTCAATTGGTTCCAGTTCAGGGATAGAAACGACAGGAGCTGTCGCTCCCTCTGTTTCATTACGTTCTGTAGGTGTTGTGGGATACATTCCCAGAGTGCTGGGTAATGTAGAGGGTTTCGCTGATATTCCTTCTGCCGTTGGCATATTTTCTGAAATCGAAAAAGTTGGAGATTCACCATTAGTTAGGATGGTTTCTTCTGCTGGAGGTAGAACACGACGAACAACTTCAACAGAATCCTGAGCGGTTTCTTTCTCAATCATAAGTATCTGTTCCTCAACTTTTTGAAGTACTTCTTCTGGAGGAAGCGGTTCTGTATCACGAGACAGAGATTCAGTACCTGCTTGTTTTGCCAGGTCTTCTTTTTGAGATGACATAGAAGGCAATGGCTCAGGCATTTCTGTCGGAGGAAGTATTTCTTCAACAAATTTTCGGAAAGAAATAGGACGTGTTGATAAAGAAGTACTTACAGATTCTTCAACAGGCTCTACAATTGTTGGGCTTTCCTCTCTCAATTTCACCTTAATATTATAAGATGAAAAATCTGGACCCGTAGTAAACAACGGGACATAGCGGGAACCATAAAAAATAAGGAGATATATTAAGATACTCAGAATAAAACTGATGGTAAACCGCAGTTCCTTACCCCGCAGAAACTCACGGGTTTTTAACCATATCGTTTCATTATTTTTTATCTGCGTATTATACATATCTCTATTGTGGTGCCGATGTTAATGGTGCTGTATTAGCTTGTTCCTCTGTTATAAATGTTTTTGCCTTTTCTGCTAACGGATGCGATGGAAAGTCACTTATCAACTCACGAAAGGCACGTTGGGCATTTTCCTTCTCATTGCTCTTCAAGTAGCATTGTCCACTTCGCCATAACGATTCCGGAGATAGTTCCGGGTGGAGATATAGAATAGCAACTTTCAAATAATTCCTCCCTGCTTTTTCATAGTCTCCTCGACTCTCATAGATTTCCGAAAGACGGAACTGTGCTCGTGCACTGGTTTCACTGCCTCCATTATTGGCACATTTTTCATAAAAGGTTAAAGCCTGCTCCATCTGATTTCCATGTTCATAAATCTGAGCAATACGGAATAGAGCCTCTGTTGCGGATGCCGAGGAAGGAGCCATATCTACCACCTTTTGATATTCCTGTATGGCTTCCTCTGTTCTCCCTAAATTTTGGATACACTCTGCATAACGATATTGCAATCGTTGAGGAGCAGGATAATCTTTTAACACTTCCTGCATCCGCTTTAATACCTTTGCAGACTCATCCCATTTCTGAGCATCGAGGTAATATTGAGCCAACCATGCAAATTGTTCTTCCTCCATTGGCACTTGGGGATAATCTAATACCGTCTTCAAAAGAGCCTCTGCCGCTTTCTCATAGTCCTTCGTCTCATAGCAAGCAATACCAATAGCATGCCATACTTGACCTGCAATTTGCGGTGGCGGATTTTGTGCCAACAACTTTTGCAAGGTCTCAATTGCTTTAATGGTGTCTTTCTTCTCCTTCAAATAATGTAATCCTAATTTTAATTGCATGTCATATGATTGTTGGGACTGGGGAAATTTGTTAATAAATTCTTGATAAATCTGAAGAGCCTCTTCAGATTTATTTAACCTCTCATAACACACTGCTAAACGAATAAATACCTGCTCTTCAAGTGGATTATTTTGAGCCAATGCTTTGGCTTTTAGATAAGAATCCAATGCCTTCTCGTAAGCCCCTTCTTTGGTATACAAATCCCCTGAGCGGAGGTAAGCAGAAACCGTAAGAGAATGGTTTGGATACTTCTCGATAAAACGCATATATAATTGTGAAGCAGATTGCGTAATTCCTAATAGTTCAGCACATTCTGCTGACTTATACATTGCTTCTGGAGCAAACTTAGAATCAGGGTATTTTTCATAAACCAATTGAAATTCTTCCATTGCATCCTCATAATTACCTTCTGTTGTATAAATAGAACCTAACAAAAAATTTCCCTCTGGCTTCAAGGGTGATTCACCACACTTATCTAAAAATGTCAATGTGTCTGTTTTCGCACCAGCATAATCATTCTTTAAATATTTTACCCACGCTGTTTTATAGATAGCATCTACTGCATAAGAAGTATTTGGAAATTGTTCCCTCAACGAATTATAAAAAGTTAGAGCCTCATCTAATTGGTTTTGTTCCAGTAGCGAATTTGCAAGGATATACATAGCAAATGGTCTTTTTTCAGCGTTGGGATATGATTGCAGAAAAGTTTTCCCCTCATTAACTGCTTCTGCGAATCGTTTTGCTTGATAAAGTGTCCATAAATAACCAAAATCTGCACGCTCTTTATAAGGTCCATCCTTAAATTGTGTTTTGACAACACCATAAGCATTAAGAGCCCCTTCATACCATCCCAATTGCGAATAAATCTCTGCCACCCGAAAATGACTTTCCATCCGCAATTCCTTATCAATTCTGGCATCATTAGCAACTTCAGAAAGGACAGATGCAGCATTTTCTAACTGATTGACCTTCGTATAAATCGTGCCTAATATATATCTGGCAATAGGAGTTAATGAGTGTTCAGGAAAATTTTGTATCATTGTTTGTAAAACATTAATAGCGGTTTCATAATTTCGAGTTTGCTCTAATGCTCGTGCATAAAAATATAATGCACGCACCCGAAATTCTGGCTGTGTATTTTCATCGATAAGTCCTTTCAATATCTCCGTGCTCTCTGCCCAACGCTTTAAGTAATAAAAACATTCTCCCTTTCCAAGGATTGCTTCCGTTTTTCGTTTTAAGTCCGACAATCTCGAAATTGCCTGGTCAAAAGCACTGATTGCAACTTCATATTGCTTCTCTACTAATGCCGATTTGCCTAATCGGAGATATGCTTCTCCTAACCGCGGTGAGTTAGGATAATTTGCTATAAATTTTTTATATTCCTCTATGGCTTCTTTGAAAAATTGACGGCTATACAAACCATTTGCAAAATCAAACTGAGACACTTCTTCTGTATCCACATCAGTAGATTGTGCATAAATAAAGCCAGAAATAAAAGTAAATCCGATACAAATAACAATACGTATCAACTTCATAAACTTTTTTCCCATCTCTATGTTATTGCCCCGAATTTTCAGGAACAGGTTCTGTCGTTGGACGTTCTCCCGAGGCATTAAAGCCTTGAGTAGCGGCTTTCTCATTTATCGTAGAAAAGGCTACATTCTGTATATTTGCTTTTCGACAGCAATCTAACACACGAATCGCATTTCCTAACATCGCACTCTGGTCTCCACGGATAATAACTGAACTACCTGGGAAGAATTGAGATACTTTATTAAGAACCTCTTGTAATTCGGGTAAAGTAACAGTGCGATTATTTACCACGATAGTGCCATCTGCCTTTAAATTGATGTATATTTCACCTTGGCTTCGTGTTATTGGTACGGAGCTTTCCGCTGTTGGTAATGTAATATCGATTTCCGATTCCAAAACACCGTATACCGTCGTTGCCATGAAAAATACCAATGTCAAAAAGACAATATCAATCAACGGTGCCATTTGGATTGGTTCTGGTTCCTGTTCAAACGTTTTTCGAATTCTCATAACCGTGCCCCTTTTGCTATAAGTTCAACCAACTCACTCGCCACTGCTTCAACCTCTGCAATAATACGATTTACACGCCCACGTAAGTAAAAATAAATTGCCATGGCTGGAATGGCTACAACCAACCCACCTGCTGTTGTAACCATGGCTGTCGCTACACTATATGCCATTGTCAAACCTTTAACTTGCGCATCATTAAAAGCAATAGCACCAAAAGCTTGCATCATGCCCCATACTGTACCCAGCAATCCCAATAACGGTGCCAATACCGCGATATTATTTAAGTATGAAATCCTCTGCCATAATAAACTTGCCCCACGCTCTCCTTCGCTTTCCATAGCATCCTGAACAACATATCGGTCATGTCCTACTAACTTCACGCCAGCAAAGACCATTTTCGCAATTAATTCATCTCTACCCTCACACAAATCTAAAACACCTTTGTAATCACCTGCTTGTAAGAGATGGAACAAACGACGGATTAACGTCTGAGGCAGTTCTCGACGCGGTGTCAATGTAAGCAATAAATAAAGTGCCCAGACCAACCCAATAAAGCCAAGTACACCTATAACCCAAAGGATAACACCGCCAGCTTTTATCATATCCCACAGCGTTAGGTTTTGTTGTATCTGTGGAACTGCCGACGCTGTCGATGCGTCTTGCCCATAACAATAATTAAAAACGCAAAAAACGACGAGTAATAACAAAAACAATATCCATTTATTTCGCATGCAACTATTCCCTTTTTATTGTTAAATGTTAAAAATTGTTCCTATACATTATTACAATAATATTATCCTTTTACAAATAAACCAGTTGCAAAAATATTATAATACTTTAATAAAAAGTGAAGTTTATTTTCATTTATACCTTTAATGTTAAAAAGAGAAATAAAAATTTATATAATAAAAACGTATTAAAGAAACAAAAATAACATTTCTTGATGGTGTCTTATTATATAGCATTATATTTTTTAAATTTTATTTTATAAATACCTCTCCAATTCCTATTTTTTTGTGAATATATAGTTATAATACGCAAAAATTGCAAGTAAACTACATACTTGAAAATTTAGGGAATATTCTGATATAATTGATTTTATAGATGTCGCGACTGGCGATTTAAGTGGAATGAACCACAAGGGAGCGACATAAAATATCTGTGCCGATCGCCTGGGCAAATGATTAGGTTTTTTCTAAAAAAATAACAAATTAAACAATTGCCCTTTTAGGAGAGTTTCTTTGGAATTAAGAACAACTCCGTTATTTGAATGCTGTAAAAAAGCAGGTGGTCGGTTTGTAGATTTTCATGGTTGGTACTTGCCTGTGCAATTTGAAGGTATAATCTCAGAACATCTTCATGTCCGTTCTGAGGTGGGTATTTTTGACTGTTCACACATGGGCGAATTTCTGATTCATGGGAAAGACAAAATATCTCAGTTATCATACCTAACATGTGGAGACTTTGTTCGTTTACCTGTGGGTCGTTGTCGATATACCGCATTACTCAATTCAGATGGTTCAGTTCTTGATGACTGTGTAGGTCTTAGGATTAATGAAGAAACACTTTACCTTATTACAAATGCAGGGGTTCTGGAACAGGTCTCATCTTTATTATGCAATTCAACCATTGGTGCTACAGATGTATCGAACGGAACTGTAAAGATAGATGTACAGGGACCCAAAAGTCTGGATGTCCTTCTCCGTATCGGTTTTGGCTCGTGGATTACTGAACTAAAATATTGGACAGGCAAAGAAGCAGATTGGAAAGGGAACAAAATTATCGTAACTCGTGCTGGGTATACAGGTGAGTTGGGTTATGAATTATTTTTACCTCAAGAATTAGGTGAAGAGATATGGGAATTACTTATTAAAGAGAATGATGTAAAACCGTGCGGTTTAGGGGCTCGCGACACACTACGAACGGAGATGGGTTATCCCTTAAATGGACAAGATATACTCCCAGGTATAACTCCTCTAATGGCTTCAATGGAGCGGTTTATCGATTGGGAGCACGATTTTGTCGGGAAGGATAGGTTATTGAAAGACAAAGAACATAATGATTATCGAAGACTAAAAGGTATAAAAACTAATACTCGACAAGCCCCAAGACATGGACAAAAACTTGCTCTATCTGATAAAGAGGTCGGAGAGGTAACAAGTGGGACATTTGGACCGAGTCTCGGTGTTGGTGTAGGTTTAGCCTTATTGGATAAGGAAGCGTCTATTTCTGGAACAAAATTACAAATCATAGGTCGTTCTTTGGAAATTGATGTTTGTGACGTACCAATTTATCAGAACGGAACTGCACGAAGAAAGGTCTTATAAATATTATGTATGTTAAGTAGTAGTAAAAATTTAATAACAGCCCCATATTATTAAAGGAGAACATGCTATGTATCCAGAGGATGTTCGTTATACTGAAAATCATGAATGGATAGGGGAAGAAGATGGTTTGTATGTGGTAGGCATCTCCGAATATGCTCAAGAGCAATTGGGCGATGTTACTTACGTTGAACTACCAGAGGTAGGAAGACATGTTCGACAGAAAGACCCAGTCGCTCAGGTTGAATCAGTAAAGG
The DNA here is from genome assembly GCA_035361075.1 of Candidatus Hydrogenedens sp. NCBI lineage: Bacteria > Pseudomonadati > Candidatus Hydrogenedentota > Candidatus Hydrogenedentia > Candidatus Hydrogenedentales > Candidatus Hydrogenedentaceae > Candidatus Hydrogenedens > Candidatus Hydrogenedens sp. The sequence continues at coordinate 54,109 of DAOSBX010000012.1, forward strand.
CGGCAGAAGATATTTATGCCCCTGTCACAGGCATTATCGTAGAAGTCAATGAAGCATTAGAGGGAGAGCCAGAACTTATCAATTTAGACCCTTATGGTAGGGGCTGGTGTTTTAAGATGGATGATATTGATATAAGCCAATATCGACGTCTAATGAATCGAGAAGCCTACGAGAAATATCTAAAATCACTATAACATTTCTGGTATAAAAACATTTTATTTTGGGCAAGAGGAATCGTATTTTTGAAAATGGATTTTTGGTTTTTACGAGAGAAAACACAAACATTTTTTTGAGGAATAAAACATTATGACATGGGTACCATCAACAGAAGAAGATATTCAGCACATGCTCCAAATAATTGGTGTGCAAACAATAGAGGAGTTATTTCAGGACATTCCACAGGAGTTACAGTTAAAATCATGGAATATTCCCAAAGGAATTTCTGAGCCTGAGGCATATCAATTTCTAAAAAGACTAAGTGGTAGAAATCAGACAAATACCATTTCATTTCTCGGTGGTGGCATATACGACCATTATATCCCTGCTGTAGTTGATAGCCTCTCGCAACGTGGTGAGTTTTTGACCGCATATACTCCATATCAGCCAGAATGTGCCCAAGGTACATTACAAGCAATATATGAATATCAAACAGCCTTATGCCGACTGACAGATATGGAAGTGGCAAATGCTTCTCTTTATGATGGTGGCACAGCTCTTTTTGAGGCAGTCACCATGGCAGTGCGAATTACAGGTAGAAGAAAAATACACATTTTAGATGGCTTAAACCCTATTTATGAGCAAATGCTACGAACACATACCGCAAATCTTGATTTAGAGATTGAATACAGTAAACAACCGAAAGACTGTGCCTGTGTAATAGGGGCAACTCCTGATTTTTTCGGAAATATGCATGATTTTTCTGAACTCGCTAAACAATGTCATGAGGCTGGAACACTTTTAGTGGTTCAGTTCTATCCGATTGCTCTTGGCATCATGAAAACCCCTGGAGAAATGGGCGCTGATATTGCCATTGGTGAAGGACAAGGCTTAGGACTACCACTCGGTTTCGGAGGCCCCTATTTAGGATTATTTGCTACACGGAAAGAATACATTCGCAAGATGCCCGGTCGAATTACAGCCATGACTGTCGACAAACAGGGAAATCGAGGCTTCGTCTTAACACTCCAAGCCCGAGAACAACATATTCGCCGAGAAAAAGCAATGTCAAATATATGCTCCAATCAAGCATGGTGTGCACTTCGTGCTTTAATTTATCTATGTGAGGTCGGCAAACATGGGCTAACAGAAATTGCGAAACACTGCTATTGGAAATCTGAGTATCTAAAGCAGGAATTATCTAAATTTGTACCCGTCGTAAATTCATCATTAACTTTTAATGAATTTGTAGTCCGTTTGCCGATGCCAGCCGAAAAAGCTATTGAACAATTAAAAGAACAAAATATTTTGGCGGGTATCCCCTTAAAATCATTTTTCGAAAGTTGTAAATTGACATCGCCACGTAAAGATGTCAATGGCAATGTCTATGGAGAGGTTGGAGATATACTAATTGCAGTTACAGAAAAAAGAACACGGATTGAATTAGACCTGTTTGTAGAGGCACTTCGTAAAGTGCTTACAAAGGAGTAGTATATATGAAACTAATATATGAAAAATGCAATCATCGGCAGGCATTTTCTTTAGGGAAATGTGATGTCCCCGAAAAAGAGTTCCCCAGTGAATTTCGAAGACAAAAATTGGCAGAATTACCAGAGGTATCTGAATTAGATGTAGTCCGACATTTCACGCATTTATCACGGCGGAATATGGGAATTGATACTCATTTTTATCCGCTCGGTTCCTGTACAATGAAATATAATCCTAAAATAGCAGATATCGTCTCTGCTTTTGATGGTTTTACACAACTTCATCCTCAATTGACTTCTTCTCCAGTATATTATGACTGTATTCAGGGAGCGTTAGAAATAGTTTACGAAACTGAACGACTTCTAAGTGAAATTTCTGGAATGAAAGCGGTATCCTTACAACCGATGGCTGGTGCCCATGGTGAACTGACAGGGGTTCTTATTATATCCGCCTATCATAAAAAACATGGCAATCATCATAAAAAAACAATACTTATCCCTGATTCAGCCCACGGCACTAATCCAGCCAGTGCTGTTATTGCAGGATTTCAGGTACAGGAAATCCAATCAAACGAGCAAGGAACTTTGGATCTGGATAACTTCCGAAAGGCTATAAACGATGAGGTTGCGGGTATCATGCTAACCTGCCCAAATACCCATGGGCTGTTTGAAAAAGATATAACAGAAATTGCTCGATTGGCTCATCAACACGATGCTTTGCTTTATTATGATGGCGCCAACTTAAATGCAATCATAGGTAAGTGTCGCCCCGGTGATTTAGGTTTTGATGTGATGCACTTTAATTTGCATAAGACATTTGCAACACCTCATGGGATGGGCGGACCCGGTTCAGGTCCTGTTGGGGTTAATGAACGTCTGTTAGATTTTCTCCCCGAACCAAGAGTTGTCAAAACAAGTGATTCAAAATACAGCCTTGAATATCCAAGCAATAGTATCGGTAAGGTTTCATCTTTTCTGGGACAATTCCTTGTAGCAGTTCGAGCCTATGTTTACATCCTTATGCAAGGAGATGAAGGATTGCGAGAAGTCAGCCGTAATGCGGTATTAAATGCAAACTATATTCTGGCTCGACTTCGTTCTGTTTTTCCACCTGCCTTTGACCGATTATGTATGCATGAATGCGTACTTACTGCCAGTCCATTTCACGACGTTAATGTGCGAGCCTTAGATTTTGCAAAAGCCCTTCTCGATAGAGGATTTCACGCCCCAACTATCTATTTTCCACTCACCGTAAAAGAAGCCATGATGATTGAACCAACTGAAACAGAGACCAAAGAAACACTCGACCAATTTTGTGACACTATGTTGGAACTCGCAAAATTAGCCAAAGTGTCGCCCGAAGAATTACATAAAGCACCTATAACAACTCCAGTTCAACGGCTGGATGAAGTAAAAGCGGCAAAAGAATTAAATGTCGTCAAGCCTATTTCTAAATGAATAATAAGATAAGGGTTAGAGTATGCCGACACCGAGAAAACCAAAATTATTAGATGGCGTTAAACTCGCAGAAAAAATCAAGGCGGAATTAAAACAAAAAGTGTTAGAACTCAAAGAAAAAGGTATTATGCCCGGTCTTGCAGTTGTACTTGTAGGTGATAACCCTGCAAGTCAGATTTACGTTCGAAATAAACGAAAAACATGTGAGGAATTAGGAATTCAGTCTTTCGCTTATGATTTGCCTAAAGAAACAACAGAAACAGAATTACTCGAATTAATAGATAAACTAAACCGTGATAATGCAGTGCACGGGATATTAATACAAAGCCCTGTTCCAAAACATATTGATGAAGAAAAAATTCTGAACGCTGTTGACCCTAATAAAGATGTAGATGGTTTTCATCCTGTAAATAAAGGAAAGTTACTAAATGGACAGGATTGCTTTGTTGCCTGCACACCTGCAGGTATTCAGGAGTTACTTCTCCGTTATGGATACAACATTCAGGGAAGACATGTCGTTATTGTTGGTCGTTCCAATATTGTAGGGAAACCCTTAGCAGCTTTGCTCGTACAGAAATCTGTGGGGGCAGATGCGACTGTCACAATTTGTCATTCACGAACAAAAAACTTAGCACAAATAACCAAGACTGCTGACATCCTTGTTGCTGCTATGGGCGTTCCAGAGTTTATTCAAGGCAGAATGGTAAGAGATGGATGTGTTGTAATTGATGTAGGCATGAATCGCATACCAGACAATACCAAAAAGTCAGGCTATCGCCTCATAGGTGACGTCCATTTCCCAAGTGTATCTAAAAAAGCACGAGCTATTACCCCTGTCCCTGGTGGCGTAGGTCCTATGACTATTGCGATGCTTATGAAAAACACCGTCAAATCCGCAGAAAAGACTCTTCATCACACTTCTTAAATATGTTTAGGCACATCTACCCTGAATTAATTTTCAGGCTTTTCAGTCTTATCGTCCTCTTTCTTTTCGAGAATAATTAGAAAATCATTATAACTGTGGCTATTGTTAGCAGTGACAGAGACTACTTTCCACCCCTGCCTCAGCAAATTTTCAAGGTCATACTTGCCAGTACCATTGGATTGAATAATAACCGCTTTTTGCATAATGTTGTTAACCCTCATTTAGTATATTTGTTTTATTTAATACCTTCCCAACAACTTGTTCCTTTTCTGGGAAAAACATTTTAGTGTATTTGTAAATTTGCTTGCAAGTAGGCTGGTTAGGTGCAGTTGGTGTGCCTATTGCTGAATACGTAAAAACAGATCCGATATTCGCAAAAAGAACACGCGAGAATAATGCTGTTTTCCCCATCGTCATCAGCGAAAGAGGCATTTCTCCTTCACATTGGAACTGCAATAGTGGCAATAATTGCTTTGGATGGTCTGCATATCCAGCTATCTTAACTATATCCACTTGATATTTTTTACCAATGGTTACAAGCTGATGTAATTTTTTCAGAGGAGGCACAGTCTTAAAATTATGATATGAGCCGATGATAAGTTTCCCTTCTTGTTTAACATTATCCAATAGTTTCTCATGCTGAGATAGCTCAGCAAGTTCAATATCAACTGCAAACACATGCTTCAAATATCTTAAATATAGCGACTCTCTCTCTTTCTTGGTTCCACTAAAAAATCCACCTTCTCTCTTCGAGCGAGCGGTTATTACGATTTTTTTACCATCTAAAGTGGCTAAATTCTTGGTGAGGATTTTCTCAAACTCCGATGTATATTCTTTTTGAAGTAAATCAAACCGCAGTTCAAAGGCTATGGCTCCATACTTCTCCGCCTCTACAATATCTCTTTGAGAAAAACCCTTTCCAGAACAGGCAATAAGACGCGGTGGATAAGTTCCCTTTATCAATTCTTTGAGCAAATAGTTCATAATGGCTTTTATTTTCCCTTTTAGTTCAAATGTTTAATATTAAGTTTACTATTTTAAAAAATCCTTTTCAAATATGATATGATAAAGTCGCAACGTTTGAGGTAATTACTCTCAAAAAATAATAACCCTCAATATAAGGAGATGGAACCGTGGGAATTGATACCGTCTTGTATTTACGTTTAAGTGCCATGATGTTTCTTGAATTCGCCGTTTGGGGAGCATGGGCACCCGTGTTAGCATCGTATCTAATTAACGATTTAAAATTATCTGGCAAACAAACAGGTTGGATATATGCAACTTTATGGCTTGCATGTATCATCTCACCATTTTTAGGTGGGCAAATCGCAGACCGTTATCTTGCCACTGAATATTTCCTTGGGGGAGTCCATCTTATCGGTGGTATCTGTCTGTTATATGCCGCCTATCAACGTAAGTTTACGCCATTGTTAATTTTAATGTTTATCTATTCATTACTTTATGCCCCCACGTTAGCACTGGTAAATTCTCTCATGTTCAGTAACATTACAAATCCAGACGTAGTCGCTCCACGAATTCGTGTTTGGGGAACTATTGGCTGGATAGCCGCGGGTTGGTTACTAACTGTAATGCGGAATATGGCAGGAGCAGAAAGCAATAAAAAATATTCTGACTGCCTCTTAATTGCTGGGATTATGTCCGTCATTTTAGGTTTATACTGCTTTACTTTACCTCATACCCCACCACCAGACAAACCAGGAAATCCTTTAGCGTTCTTAGAAGCATTCCAATTAATGAAAGAGCCGTATTTCCTTGTTTTCTTAATTATCTCTTTCATAGTAACTACAGAATTGCAATTCTACTATGTACCTACCGCACCATTCCTGCAAGATATCGGTGTCCGTAGTTCCAATGTGCCAGCCATTATGACAATAGCCCAGATTGCTGAAATAGTTGGTATGGCAGTACTTCTTCCTCTTGCAATGGCAAAATTAGGGATTCAATGGGTTCTGGTGATTGGTGTAATTGCCTGGCCCTTACGTTATGTCATTTTTGCAATGATGAAACCTGTATGGCTGGTCATTGCTTCTCTATCGTTCCATGGTATTGGCTACACCTTCTTCTTCTTTGCAGGTCAAATGTTCGTAGATAGAGTAGCCCCACCAGATATTCGTGCTTCCGCTCAGGCTCTTATTGCAGTTGCAACATTAGGATTGGGCAACTTCATAGGCACACAATTTACAGGAATTATCTTAGACTTTTTCAAGGATGCTGAGGGAAATTTCAAATGGCGTCCAATTTTCTTGATACCCTGTGTATTAACAGTTGCTTGTGCAATTGCTTTCTTACTCTTCTTCCATCCTCCCGCAGTAGTAGGAGCAGGAAATTAACAAGTAAAGCATAAAACAAAGTAGCACAGGACTAAAACCTACATCGTAGGCAAAATACCTGTGCTACTTTTCATTTCATCAGACAAAAATACTATTTATCATAAAATTTTTTAATTAAGAGCAAAGATTTTTCGAGTATAAATAGCATTACTTCGGAAGGGTTTCCACCACTCAACAGTATTCGGTTCCGCAATCATATAATCAGGTCGTGGAGACATTTCAATTCCCGCAATAGGGGGTATTACATAACTTTTCTCGATAACTTCGAGGGTCAACGGCTGTTTATGTTTTAACCTCCATTCTAAGGTAAGTCCATTTTCCCCAGGGAAACCACGATAATTAAAATGCCAATCCTGAATAGTTTTCCCTTCTGAACGTTCAAAGTCCTTACCATTTACTTTCGCTGACAAAACCTCCAACTCACCTCTCAATGTAAGGTGCATCTCTACTGACTTCCTCAATGAAACCACAGAAATCTTGAGGTGCCGAACATCTCCCTCTGTCTTATCTTCCAATACGGATAAAAGAGGCTGTGGATAACTTGCAATAGGTGCTTCAGCAAAGCGAATTATAATATTATCACCCGTGAATGGTTCAGGTCTTTTAAATTGTACATCTTCCTTGAAAAACTGTTCTGTCCATTCATCTAATTCTACATCACGTGACATCCACCATGCTTTTCCCGTATCCCAATCTAATCCATAACATAAATGATTTGTTTTAGGAGTTTCCTTTGTAAAACGGAAGAATAACATAGGGTATGCATACACAAGAAGCCCTGCTATTAACAAAACCAGCCCCCAACGATAGCAGGTCTTCTTATCCTGAACAAAATTCTGCACAATCCCTACAGACTGATAAAGGATAAGAATGAGAAATATCATTAATAGTGGAATAAATATCGGGGTAAGGGTTTGAACACCTAAAATAAGAAATGGAGCAACGAAATACATAGTTACAAGTGTCGGTATTAGTGTCCAGAAAGAGAGCCAAACAAAACTCCGTTGCCATTTCTGGGGGATATAGGGGAAACAACAAATAATTCCACAGACACTTCCTATAAGCAATATCCATACAGCGATATAACTCGCAGTGGGTGTCGCTATGCTGGAATATATGGACAAACCAAGCCATGGCAATAATGCTGATGCAAAAAATACATGGGGGTCAAACCGTGCAAAAATAACAGGCAAAAAGATAAGAAACAACCCTAACGTTGTTAATAAACCTACAACAAAGTAAGTAAGTTCATAATAAACAATGTAATGCTTATATACAAGGAACGTCAATCCTATTAAACCACCGAGTAAACCAATTATTAATAAGGTATGTACCACATTTCGCACGAAATTTATAATGACATCTCGAATTCGAATTCCCCAGAACAACCGCATAAAAAAAAGCATAACGAGGTAGAATATAATTGCCATAATTAATAAGGGTAATATCCATTTCTCTGAGTAGGTTATCAATCGGTTACCAGGCAACGGAAAATAGATACTATTATTTATAGGCTCTTCAAAGGGATAACCAATTTTTAAGTGAGATAAATCAAGATTACCAAAATGTTTTACCAAAGGTAAAGCATATTCTCCATGGTGTTGTAAAGAACGAAGAGAAATATGGTTAATATTATCATTAGGAGTGTGGTAATAACGAATACCCCCGACAAATGCGAAATCGAACCCTGGAACACCTTTAGGTTTCAGAACATAATAATCTGTACTTGTCGGCATTTTCCCCGCAACTTCAAACATCATCGAACTGGCACGGGGATAAGGAACCACTTTAGCAAATTCTTGTATTAGCCAGGAGTTATTATTACTCATCTGGAACATCATAGATGGACCGTAATGTCCCCGTGCTTCAAAATTTAAACACAAACCAACCGTTTCAAAAAGAGGATGTTTTAAAAACGCTTTTGGACCTAAAAGTCCAGCTTCTTCACCATCTGTAAAAAGGAAAATGACATCGTTTCTTAATGGTGCACTGTGTAGCAAAGCCCGCAAGGTTTCATACATTGTCGCCACCGCAGAACCATCATCCGCACAGCCTACCCCATAAGGTGTAGAATCGTAATGCCCCATTAGTAGAATAGACCGTGTCGGAGCATAGCCTGGCAATACAACCATAACGCTATCTACTCGTTCCACACTATTATAACCATGTTTTGACGAATGCTCCACATACCCTGTATATACCTCAGGTTCTACTCCTAACAGTCGAAGTTTCTGAACAAGATATTCTCGAACCTTTGCATCTTCCTGCGAACCAAAGGGGTGTATCATCGTCGTCGGGTATTCCAGAAGTTTTATAGCACGCTCTGCTGAAAATTTATCCTGTGGAGCATCTGCAGGAACTACAGGAGGAGACCAGCAATCATAAATAGAATATAACCCCCATAAAAAAAGAATTATAACTGCTATACCATTAAAACCGCTAAAACTTCTTCTTGACAATCCTTCCATTGCCATAATCCTAAGGTAAATTAATTATTAGTGAATTTGAAATAAAGACAGTCTTTCCCCTGTATTAGTTTCATAAAAGGAAAGAAATAAATGTCAAAAATGTTTTAATTAGAGATACTAATCGTAATTCCGTTGTAAGCCAATAACAACCCCTTGTAGTAGAAATCTATGGGAAGGAACACGAATCGGTTTCATTTTCCTATTGGCTGGTCGAAGTTCAACATATTTCCCTTCGGGGAAAAATCTCTTTACTGTAACCTCACCATCTACTAATGCTACTACAATATCGCCTTTACAAGGTTGCTTTTTTGAATCCACGAAAATAATATCACCCTCGAATATCCCATCCTCAATCATACTCTCACCAGTTACTCGTAAAGCATAGACCCCATCTGTTTTCCGTTCAAACCCCAGAGGGATAAGTTTTTCAATATTTGCCTCCACAGAAACAGGAAAACCAGCGGGAATTCTGCCTAACAAAGGTACCATTCGTGTTTTGGAGGGTTCCAGAAACCATTGGGCTTTAGGTGTTAATTTTAATGTTCGTGCCTTAGACGAACGTTCTAAATATCCCTTCCGTATCAAAGCACGTATATGCCCCGCTACCCCATTTGTCGACCGAATTTTTAACCGTTCGCATATCTCTAAAATTGAAGGGGAATAATTCATCCGTTCCTGAAAATCGTGGATACAATCCAGCACCTCTTTTTGCCGTTGTGTAAGTTCACGTTCAGACATATCATATCACCTCAATTAACAGCCATACTGAACATCTTTTCACTATTATAACTATAGAAATAAAATAAGTCAAATTTGATATAAATAATCTAAAGAATTATCAAATCGGTTTGTTTCGCCAGAGGTGATTTAAAGGTCCATGTCCATGTCCTAATGATGGGGCTGTTTCTATCGCTTTGTGGACAAATTGTATAGCACGTTCTACTGCAGTTATAGTTGGCAAGCCGTGAGCAAGATAACACGCAATAGCACTGGAAAGTGTACAACCTGTGCCATGAGTGTTTTTTGTATCAATTCGCTGAGATAAAAAATGATTAACGTTCCCATCGTTCGAAATCAACCAATCCGTTACTATTTTCCCGTTAGCGTGCCCTCCTTTAACTAACACATACCGTGCTCCTCTTTCCAAAAGTACTTCCGCAGAACGAAGTAATGATTCTTCATTTTCGGGCTCTATACCCGTAAGTTCTCTCAATTCTGGCAAGTTTGGAGTAATAATCCATGCTTGCGGAACAAGGAATTCCAGAAGTGTTTCTAATGCCTCTCTTTGTAATAATAAATCACCACTTTTTGCCACAAGCACAGGGTCTATAACGAGATAGAAGTCCGAAAAGGAACTTAACGCATCATGTATTGCCCGAATTGTGTCACTTCCCCAAAGCATGCCTGTTTTTATCGCATCTGCACCAATATCCTGCATCACTACTTCAATTTGTTCTTTTACAATATCAGGAGGAATTGGATGTACCGCAGACACTCCAATCGTATTCTGGGCAGTAATTGCTGTAATTGCAGACATTCCATAACAATTCAATGCTGAAATTGTTTTTAAATCTGCCTGAATGCCTGCACCACCACCTGAATCACTACCTGCTATAGTTAATACTCTTGGCGTTTTCTTTTTCTTTAACATCACTATGAAACCCTACCTATTAATATTTGTTTTATAACTAACCATCATTAAGAAGAAATAATTCCTGCAATACATGCGGTTGAAAAACAAGCCAGTGTGCCTGCAATAAACGCTTTGATACTCATTGTTGCAATTTCTGCACGACGTTGCGGTGCTAATGCAGAAATCCCTCCAATCATAATTCCCAAACTCCCTGGATTCGCAAAACCACAAAGAGCATAAGTTGCTATCACTAAAGTCCGATGTGTAACCATATTGTTTTCTATTAATACCTGAAATCGCTGATAAGCCAGAAATTCATTGAACACAGATTTAACCGCCAATAGTTCTGACATAACACTGATGTCCTTTGTTTGAACGCCCATCAGGTAAGCAAAAGGTAAAAACAAGTAACTTAACAGATGACTGAGAGTTTTACCTGTTACACTCACGGTAATAGTATCGCAAAGATGAATCAAGCCGACGAATACAATAAGTAACGCCCCAACATTTAACGCCATAGTTAATCCTATACTCGCACCTTGCGAAGCCGCATCAAAAATATTTTGTGTCTCTATTGGAACATCCACAGATTTAACATCAGTAGTTCGTGGTGTCTCCGTCTCTGGAATAAGTATCTTTGCAAATGCAATCGCAGAGGGTGCACTCATAATAGAAGCGGTTATGAGATGCCCAGGCTCTGCTCCAAAATTTGCGTATGCTACCATTACACTTACAGCAATAGTCGCTAAAAATGCAGTCATGATGGTGAATAACTCCGAACGAGTCATGTTCTCAATATATCCACGCACTGCACTCATTGATTCAATTCCTAAAAATACAAGCAATCCTGTGGTAAATGTTTCTGCCCCTGATGTCTTCATCGATTTCTGCATAAGCCATGCCAGACCTTTTACGATTTTCTGGATTATCCCTAAATGCTGTAAGATAGCAGAACATGCTGAAACAAAAATAATAACTGGTAACACCTTAAAGGCCACAACTGCACTTACAACAAACGGTTGGGTAGGTACAAGTTGACCTTCTGCATTCTGAACCATGGCTTTATCTAAAATAAAAAACTCAGTAAGACTACCGAACAAAAATTGTGCTCCTGCACCACTGGCTTCGGTTATCAAATCAAACCCTTTCTTTATCCACTCAAAAAGATAAATTCCGATACGTGGCGATATGGTAGGGAAAAAATCTGTTCCCAATATACTGTCAATACCATTTAATACTCCATTGGGAACCAGTACCAACCAATCCGCTCGTAATAATAACAGAGCAAAAAAGAATTGAAGACCAAAACCCCATACTACAACATTCCAGCGGATATTATTTCTATTCTCACTCAACAAAAATGCTACTAAAAAAAAGACAACCAACCCTAAAAAACTATTAAACCTTAAACCCATACATCTCCTCCGATAATAGATAAGTTAACTCATATAACTTTGTGCCATATAAAGATTTTGTGCTTTGTCAAGAGCAGGTAATATCTCGTCCAATTTTTTGGTTCCTATCACAATTTTATACTTTCCTTTCCTTAATTCTACACACGTGTTTCCACTCACCGTATATGCCCACGACCTAAAATTCCAACGAATACCCCAACCTCCGTATTCTATAACAGGATGGTATTTCTTTCCAACAATTTCATCTAACTTATCCCATGAAATCTTACGATATTTATAATGAAACGGAAAATACCGAATATATATCCCATCTAAATAAACACAAGTTTCAAGCCGAAGCACCAAAAAAAGGGCTATAACAAACGAAAAAACGAACGTAACCCACAAAACAAAAAAAATCAAACCTACATCTGACATAGGTTTATCCCCCCAGGGTTGACCAAAAATTAATTGGGTTACAATTGCATTTCCAATAACTACTATTTGAAATAATACCGCACCACCTATAATCAACCAAAGCCACCATTGTGTAAACTTCTGGACTTCTTTATATAAAAGTTCACTCTCAGGGGGGAGAACATCTTTTTTTACTTTCTCAAATTGAATACTCATGAAAAATCTCCTCCATGAAGGTCTTGTCTTAATTATAAACCCCTTTAATGATAGGAATAAACAATAAACCTACAAAATGGGAATCGTATTCATAAACAAAAAAAGAGCGGGACCTGCCTGGTTTCGCTGGTTATTAGCGGGCTATACACTCAGCCCGAACAGTCCTACTCAGGACTTGTCTCGAAACTCTTACGGCAGTTCCCGCAAAACTCATCAGGGGTTGTCTCTCTTAGACTCTCCCTTAATATTCAATTTTTCCTAATTACATTATGCCATAAAAATTCGTAAAAAGCAAGTAAAATTCTTTAATCTTTCAACATATCCGTGGAAGTTGTTCACCACTAAGCATAGGCAAAGAAACTTCTATTCCTATCGTATTTTTCAGGATAACAGGTGTATTACGATTATCAACAACAACACCTATGTCCTTCGGGATGGATTCAGGCTCAAGGTCTTTCCATAACTGTAATGTTTCAGAAACAAATTCCTGTGGTATAAATGCAATAAATCGCCCTTCATTCGCAACATAAAAAGGATTAAGTCCTAATATCTCACAGGCACCTCGAACATCATCACGGATTGGGACTTGATTTTCATCAATAATAAAGGTTAGCTGGCTATCTTGAGCAAGTTCATTTAGTGCGGAGGCTAACCCCCCACGAGTACAATCCCTGAGACAATGTACTGGGATATTATTCTCAAACATTGCAAGTATAATCGTTCCAAGAGAGGCACAATCACTTTCTAATGGCGGTTCAAAATGAATCTCTTCGCGTGCACTCAATACCGCCAAACCATGTCTGCCAATATCACCATTGATAAGGATATGGTCTCCTGGCTGGATTTGAAACGGAGATGGTGGTGGTTCCTGACGAACAATGCCAATCCCACTGGTATTTATATACATTCCATCCCCAGATTTGCCCTCAATAACCTTAGTGTCACCTGTCACAATACTCACACCAGCACAGTCCCCTTCATATTTCATCGTATCAACAATCTTCTGAAGTGTCCTTATATCCAGTCCTTCTTCCAAAATAAATCCTACACTAATATACATAGGACAGGCACCAGCCATAGCAAGGTCATTAACTGTGCCACAAATTGCCAATTTCCCGATGTTTCCCCCTGGAAAAAACAACGGCTTTACAACAAAAGAATCCGTTGTAAATGCGAGATGAATCCCATCCATATCTAAAATAGTCGAATCATGGTGTTGCTGTAGGAAGGGATTAGCAAACGCAGGTTCAAAAACATGTTTAATAAGCTGATGCATAAGAGTCCCTCCTCCACCATGAGCCAATACAATTTTGCCATATTCAACTCGGTCAATCGGACATCCCCATGATAATGGCTGTTTAAAATTGTTATCCATATTTTTCCCTTTATTTACTGTTGTGCGTTATTATGCCTTGTATATTGATAATAAGCAGAGCAAGCACCTTCATTAGATACCATGGGAGCACCTAATGGATTCTCAGGTGTGCATTGCTTTGCAAATGCAGGACATTCAATAGGTTTCTTCTTACCCTGTAATATTTCCCCTGCAATACATATAGATACATGTTCCAAACCTTCATTTTTAGAGAGGTCAAACTTTGTCTCTGCATCGTATTCAGCATACTCTGGTCTCAACTTTAAACCGCTGTTGGGAATAACCCCCAAACCTCGCCAATGCTGGTCACAAGGCTGAAAAACTTCATGAATTAATCGCTGGGCTGGAATATTTCCCTCTCTTTTTACTGCCCGAGGATAGGCATTTTGTACCTCATACTTACCTTGTTCAAGCAATTGCACACATTTCTTTATCCCTAATAATAGGTCAACAGGCTCAAAACCAGTAACAACAATGGGCGTCTTATATGTCTCTGCTATTGGTTCATATTCATGGTATCCCATAACCGTACAAACATGTCCAGCAGATAAAAACCCATGAATCTGACAATAAGGGTCAGACAGTAAGGCTACCATAGCAGGTGGCACTAATACTTGAGCACAAAGTAAAGATACATTTTTCAAACTCAGTTCCTTCGCTTTCTTAACCGCCATAGCATTGGCTGGTGCTGTGGTCTCAAAACCCACTGCAAAAAACACCACTTCCTTATTCGGATTTTGAACTGCAATTCGGATAGTATCTAACGGCGAATATACTGTCTGAACTGAACATCCCCGACCACGCACAGATAGGAGCGAAGTTTGTGAACCTGGCACACGAAGCATATCACCAAAACTACAAAGAATCGTGTTAGGTTGCTGGGCAATATAGATAGCCTGGTCTATTTTCTGAACAGACGTAACACAAACAGGACACCCAGGACCATGAATTAAATTTATCTCTGGCGATAATGCAAGGTCAATCCCAAACCTTAAAATAGCATGGGTCTGACCACCACAGATTTCCATGATATTCCATGTTCTCGTTACTATATGTTTAATCTCATTGATAATCTGTTGCGCAATAGCAGGGTTTCGATACTCATCAATGTATTTCATCAATCCTTTATCCTTCTGATTCACTTACATCCACATTCTCAAACTCTGCGAGTATCATTTTTGCTTCATCTTCATCAACTATGTTTATAGCCAACCCAGCATGCACTAAAACATACATACCTTCACATGCCTCAGGTGTTAAAGCAAGTGATATTTCCTTAATTACACCGCCAAATTGAACCTTTGCCATACGTAATGTCGGGTCACTATGGTCAATACTAATAATTTTTCCAGGAATAGCCAAACACATATTTCTCATTTCTCCATATTTATATTATGATATTTCAATGCATAATACACTTGCCCTAACGAAATACCACCATCATTAGGTGGAATCTGTTCCGCAAAAAATACATTGTAATCATCACAAAGAATATTATAAGTATATTCGAGCAATAGTCTATTTTGAAAACAACCTCCATTAATAACGACATTTTTTATATTTACCATCTCTACTGCTTTGCGAATATATTGTGCCAAATATTGGTGAAAATGGAATGCTAATATCTCTGGCGGAACCTCCTTCATGTTATTGAATACATATTCGAAAATAGGTTGCCAGTCAATAAGTACTTCATTATCTTCTTTCCGAAGTGTAAAGGGCACATCTGGTAAGGGATAAGGTATTGCTTTTCGTGCTAAAACCTCTAACTGCATAGCAGACTGTGCCTCATACGAACAAACAGCACGCAAACCTAAAAACATAGCCATTGCGTCAAACAGTCTACCTACGCTACTGGTTAAAGGTGTATTTATTCGATTCCTTAGCATCTGTTTCAGTGCTTTACATTCTGTATCCGTAAATGCAGACATAACAAGGGACACAATATCATTACTCATTTGAAAAATATTTTCTCTATATATCTCATAAAGAATACCTAACGCAGAACGTCTCGGCTCACGCACAGCCTTATCTCCACCAGGCAAAGGAAACGTCCGAAAATGCCCCCACCGTTGAACTTCTGTTTCCGTGATTATGAAAAATTCACCACCCCATACCGTATGGTCTAATCCAAAACCCGTACCATCCCACGATACTGCAAACACAGGCAATGAAACTCCTTTTTCTGCAATAACTGAAAGGGCATGGGCAATATGATGCTGAACATAAACTATAGGTTTCCCTTGCTGTTGAGCCCAATACGTACTGGCATAATCAGGATGAGCATCAGCAACAAGTAACTCAGGTGTCTGTTCCACAAGCGTAGTAAGAATATGACATGACTGATAAAATCCTCGAACTGCCTTTTGCGTTTCAAGGTCACCTAAATGCTGGCTAATTACGACTTGATTCTCAGAACAAATTGCCACCGTATTTTTAAGATGTGCACCTACCGCAAGTATCGGAGACACAGGAAAAGAATGTGCTTCAGAAATATAAACAGGTTGTGGGACATAACCACGTGCACGACGCAAAACAATTGGCTTTTCCAATACTACCTGGATAATAGAATCATCCACATGACGCAAAATAGGACGATTATGCACAAGGAAATAATCTGCAATTCCCGAAAGAGCATTTAAAGCCTCATACTCATCAATGCATATAGGCTCATCAGAACGATTCCCACTGGTAGCAACAATAGGACTATTTAATCGAGATAACAAAATATGATGGAGTGGTGTATAAGGAAGCATAACGCCATGTCGGTCTTGCTCTGGAGCAACCTCTAATGCAATCCGCAAACTATCATAATGTTTCTTTACAAGTACAATCGGCGATTCGGATGAAGTAAGTACCCCCTCTTCTATTTCTGAAAGGATACAATCTTTCCTAAGTTCTTCCAGAGAGGGATACATCAAAGCAAATGGCTTCTCTTCTCGATGTTTCCTCAAACGCAATTGTTTTACCGCTTCTCCATTCATTGCATCTACAACAAGATGAAATCCGCCTAACCCTTTTATTGCGACAATATTCCCTTCTCGTATAGCTTGAATCGTCTTATCTATCGCATCATCCTTCTCAGCGATGGTTGTTCCCTGAGCATCACATAAATAAACATGTGGTCCACAGACAGGACAGGCAATAGGTTCCGCATGAAATCGACGATTAGAAGGGTCTTCATATTCCTTCCGACAATCAGAACACATTTGAAAATGAGCCATTGAAGTATTGACTCGGTCATAAGGCATTCTTTTTATAATGGTATATCGTGGCCCGCAAAGCGTACAATTTATAAATGGGTATTGATATCGGCGGTCATTGGGATCGTTCATTTCTCGTAAACAATCAGGACATGTTGCAATATCAGGAAGTATTCGTGTGCGAACAATCCCATGTAAATCACTAACATGTATACGGAACCCTTCCTCATGCTCCTTAATTTCTAACTGTATAGTATTAGTGTCTTCAATCTTTGCATGCTTCGGATACTTCGCATGTAAATCCGATATAAACTTTTCTATGGTCTCTTTTCCTCCCTGCACTTCAATATAAACACCATCCAGCCGATTCTGAACAAAACCCGACACATTGTGTTTATGTGCAATACGATATACAAATGGACGAAATCCTACTCCCTGTACTGCTCCCTTAACAAGAATACCAATTCTCGAACAATCAGAATTACATTTCATTCTTAGTACCAGCAGAAATCCTTTCTATTAACCACTGAACCCATGCCCCAACACCATCACCCCGAGTACATGAAACATGAAGTATCGGAACTCCAGGCTGAATAGCCTGAATGCCTTGCGTAAATTCATCCACATCGAACGGGACATGCGGAAGCAAATCTACTTTATTCAATATCACAAGATTCGCAGTTTGAAACAGCTTTGGATATTTAAAGGGTTTATCATGTCCTTCTGTAACACTCACCACTGCTACCCGTGCCCTCTCACCCAAATCAAATCCGACAGGACAAACCAGATTCCCTACATTTTCAATAATAAGCAAATCGATTTCACTCAAAGGTAATTTATCAAGGGCTTGCAAAACTAATTGAGATTCTAAGTGACACCCCCCCGCAGTATTAATCTGTACAACAGGTATCTCATATTTTGCGATTCGTTCTGCGTCTCGTGTCGTCTCAGGGTCTCCTTCGATAACACCCAATCGGACACCCGAAAGCCCATGCTTTAACGCAGATTCAATCAAACTCGTTTTACCAGAACCAGGGGCACTTATCATGTTTATACAGAATACATGATGTTCATCAAAACGGCTACGCACCAATTTGGCAATATCATCATTAGCCTTTAACACTTTTTGCACTACATCTACTTTCATAAACTATTCCTTATAACAAATTTTATTCAAAAATAACCGACTCAAGTATGACTTCTGTCCCTTGGAGAATTTCACCACCAATGGCTCCACATTCAGGGCAAATCCAAATCCCATCATCAGGTTCGAATTCCAGATGGCAACTCCGACACTTAATTTTCAAAGGGTCAATAATAAGATTCAGATGAGCATGCTCTGCACATGTGTCTGCCTTGGCTTGCTCAAACATAAATCGAAACGTTTCCTGATTTATATGTTCCAAACGACCTATTCGCAAATCTATCCGAATAATATTACCTTTTCCCGTCTCTTTTTGAATCTGTTCCAATTGTTCAATTAGGGATTCGATGATACTTAATTCATGCATATTCTTATTAAAAACACCTAAACTATAAAATATTCGAATTCTTTCTATCGATTAAAAACCATTATCGTATATAATATAAAATTTGGAACTATTATGGAAAATAGACAACAAAACAGTTATTTGATTTTTACTTCGATAACAGATAAAATATTAAGTTTTCAAATTATGAACACATATTAGGAGTATTAAAATATGTCTGAACAACTACATAACGAACAGCCTCTTCAGACACATGAACTAACAAAAGTCATAAAAACCATTTTCGATGAAACACCTATAACAGATATTCATACACATCTCTTCTCACCATCATTCGGAACTCTTTTATTATGGGGTATAGATGAATTACTAACATATCATTATTTAGTAGCGGAATTCTTCAGAACTACAGAGATACCTTATTCCAGTTTCTGGAATATGTCAAAGAAAGAACAAGCACAGTTAATCTGGCAAGCCTTATTTATTGACCGCACACCGATTAGCGAAGCATGCCGTGGAGTGCTCACCGTGTTAAATCGGCTTGGACTTGATACAACAGAGAAAGATTTAAATGCCTATCGGGAATGGTTCTCTCAACAAACATTGTCTGACCATGTCAACCATGTGTTTCAAGTAGCAAACCTCAAAACTGTGGTTATGACCAATGACCCATTTGACCCAATTGAAAGAGATTATTGGATGTCATCAATGGAACTGGATTCAAGGTTTCTCACCTCTCTTCGATTAGACACCCTCATTCTGCGATGGATAGAAACATACCCACTACTTCAGTCATTGGGATATTCCGTAGATGCCAATCTCACAGAAGAAACCCTATCTGAAATTCGTCGCTTCGTCAGCGATTGGATACAAAAGATAAAACCCGTCTATGTCGCCGTATCTCTACCTCCGCAGTTCGACTTCCCTGAGCATAGTCATCGTGGGATTATTCTCGAGCAGGCAATTCTACCTGTAACACGCTTCTTCAATATCCCATTAGCACTTATGCTTGGAGTTACCCGCAGTGTAAATCCAGAATTAAAACTGGCAGGGGATAGCGTCGGAATGGCGTCTCTACGACCCATAGAAAGCCTTTGCGAAAAATATCCACAAAACAAATTTATGTTTACAATGTTATCACGTGAAAATATGCATTCCGCATGTGTTACCGCACGTAAATTCCGTAACCTCATGCCCTTCGGATGTTGGTGGTTTTTGAACAATCCAAGTTTAATTGAGGAAATTACCACAATGCGGATTGAATTATTAGGCACAACCTTCATCCCTCAACATTCCGATGCCCGTGTGCTCGAACAGGTAATATATAAATGGGAACATACCCGTAACATTCTATTAAAAGTCCTAACAGAGCAATATGGTAAAATCGTAGCTACAGGATGGAAAGTAACTCCTTCAGATGTAAAACGTGATATCTCCAATTGGTTTGGAGGAAATTTTTGGAAATTCTTAGAAAGTAAATTCTAAGTGCTGTAATGTTTTGACAACATTATTAAATTACTGGCAAAATAATAAACTCACAATTAAATACTTAAAGTGTTAAAATTTGGCATGAAAGGAGAAAGTTATGTTGGGTTGCACTCTCGGGAGCATGTTTCAGGTCTCTGTAGCCGGTGGGAGTTATCAAGAAGGTCTAACCACATTTATTCAAGGTATGCCACCAGGCTATTTCCTGGAAGAAGCTGAAATATATGAATCATTACTTGTCCGAAAACCTGGCCAAAGCGAATTAGCATCACCGCGACGCGAAGCAGACGTGCCTATTATTTATAGTGGGGTTAATACTGCGGATACTATGCCTGGTTTTCAAAATGCAGGTTATACAAATGGAACACCCGTTGTTATCCTCATCCCCAATGTAGACCGCCATTTAGAGCATATCGAGCAATACCAGGTCACCAATCGAACTCCACGTCCTGGGCATGCTTCGTACGCATCATTCATTAAATATGGTATTTGGGATGATGCCATTGGAGCAGGATTTTTTAGTGGCAGATATACCTCAACCATTGTGGCAGCAGGTGCCGTTGCAAAGAAAGTATTGAAACAACATGGAATTGATGTATTCGCTTATGTAAAAGAAGCCGCAGGTGTTAAGGCAAGTGATGTCCCATTAGAAGAAGCCAAAAAGAAAGTAGATACCTTCCGCATGGTTCGGCGGGAATATGACCCCATATACCGCTGGGTATTCAAAGAAGGCAGAATAACACCTCAAATGAGATTCCTACATAAAATGGCAGTCATCGCAGAGTTGGAACAAAAACTACTTGAAATTCGTGAACAGGCACCCGTCGTAGATGTCCAGCAAATTCGCGAAGAATATGGAATCCATTTCACTATGAATTGCCCAGATGTCGACACCGCATTTGAAATGGAAAAACGAATTTTACAAATCCGTGATGAGGGTGATTCCAGTGGCGGGTTAGTAGAAGTTGTTGCAACAGGAGTGCCTGTCGGATTAGGAGAGCCTGTATTCCGCAAATTGGATGGTGAAATAGGTCGCATGTTAAGTATCGGTGCAGTTAAAGCCGTTGAAGTAGGTGCAGGTTATGCAGTCAAAGATATGAAAGGTTCAGAGTGTAACGACCAGATGCGAGTTCAAGATGGGAAAGTTATCTTCAAAAGTAATAACGCTGGTGGGATTACAGGAGGGCTAAGCACAGGACAGGATATTATTGCACGGCTCGCAGTAAAACCAACACCAACTATCGCTAAGGATCAGGAAACCATCGATAAAGTAAGCCGAGAAAACGCAACACTCAAAGCGGTAACCCGTAGAGACCCAACTATTGTGGCTCGGGTCTGGCCTGTCGCAGAAGCATTTTTAGCATGTATTTTGTTAGACCACCTAATGATGCACTACGGTTATCAATCTCTTGTGCCAACAACTTCTGTTCGCTAAACAAATTCGCATACGCAAATACAAAAATACTATACTTGTAATACAAAACAGCAAAGATAGTATTTTAACTATATAGAGGTTAAAGAATATGGAACGCTCAACAATTATCGGATTTATCATAACCTTAATAATTGCTTTATTTTTATCTGCAGGCTATATCGTTTTTAAGGCGGCAAAAAATCCAACCCCTCCTCGAACGACAACGACAACAGTACCTTCAACCACAGCTGTAAAACCTCCTACACAATCAGCCTCAACAACACAACCCAAAACTCCCCCCTTAAAAGTCCCCGCACCAGAGTTCCGTGAACCTATCAGTGAACCTGATTGTAAAATCAAAATGCTACGTGAAGTTAAAGGAGGTGGAGGTGCCAAGCCAGAGAGTACTATAGATATTACTGTCATTCTCGAAAAAGAAGGAACAAAAACAGTCCGTGCATTAGGAATTCAAGAACTCCTACCAACAGGATGGGCTTTCGATTCTGTTGTCGATGGAACAAAACCCGATTTAGCCCCGCCCAAAGGGAGAACACCATTATTAGAGTTCGCTTGGTTTAATATTCCATCGTTTCCAACATCATTCACCTATCGCGTACGTGTGCCAAAAGAATTTAAAGAACCCGGAGAAATACAAGGACAAACCCTATACCGTGCAGATGGCGGAGAAATGAGAACAGAAATTGTAAAGTCACCTGTCGTTCCATCAGACACAGCAACACCACAAAGTGCAGACACATCACCTTCAGGAAAATCCGAAGAAATGCAACCAGACGCTACACAAGAAAAACCAGCAAAATCACAAGCCACCACCACAACTCCCGCTGAAAAACAAGCCACGGAAAGTATGACCCTAACACGAGAAATTAAACCAGCAAAATATACTCCAAACTCAAAATTAGAGATTACAGATACTATCAATTTCTCAGGTCCCTCTCCTGTAACAGCCATGGCTCTCGTAGAAATGTTACCACCACAATTTGAATTTGAGCGAATTACAAGCAACTCAGCACCACCGATTATCCCAAAAAAAGGAGATACTGGAACATTACAATTTGTTTGGGTGGCTGTACCTGAATTCCCTACGACGCTAAGCTACGAAGTTAATGTAAAAGCGGATTCTACTGGCGATAAAACTATCACAGGACAGGTTATTTATCATACCGATGGACCACAAAAACAATCTGAACGTGTTATAACAAACATTCCCCAGGAAACAAAATAATTTACCCCTTCGACTCGTCCGACTCGTCTGATACGTCCGACATATCATCCAAAACTCTTCCCTAAAATTAATTTTTAGACAACCTATAACTTCACTTCCATCACAGGCAATTGCAAAACACGAATAGGCCCAAAAATACCAGATTTAGTATGCCCTTCATAAACATGAGCACTGGGATGCCCGAGAGCAAAGTGGGGACCGAGAGTATTAAAGACACGGATACGCACATCGTTAGTCGGCTGTGTTAATGCAGATGTAATATCGAATAAATACGGATGCCAGACCCGTATCCCACACGAGACACCATTCACAAACACTTCTGCTGTGCCACGAACACGACCTAAATTGAGATATACCTTTCGATTGGGTTCTGCAGGGGCATCTACTGTTAGTTGATATTCCATACCACCACAGTAATGCAGTAAACCTAACTCGTCCCAGGAACCTAATGGAATATTTCCTTCTCCCATCTCATAGGTAATCGGTTCTAAAATGGCAGAGCCTTTTTCGAAGCCTCGTTTCGTTTCAATTCGCAGACATGCAACTCGCCGTGGGGATTCGGGTTCGGGAAGGGTTATCTTATAGATAGGCCCTACTCCTTCAATAGGTAGCTGTGAACCGTTAATCCAGCACTCTAATTTTCCCATACATTTTAAGGTCATAGATTTAGCACCCGGCGGAAGCAGAAAACGGAACCGATACGGAGCCGGTATATCTGTTGATGGGAAGAAAACCAGCTTGTTGAACGGTTCTGGTGGCTCCGGTTGGTTTTGTAGCCAGCCTGCAAAAGGCAGTGGGTGGGGTCTTTGCTTGATAAGTAGTAATGCCGGATCACCCATATATCCATGTGCTGGTTGAGGTAATAACCTTACAGGAACCGCCTGGCCATCAAATATCGGATCAGGAATACACTTAAAGTTAGCATCAGACACAATAACGATCTCTTTACCATCGGTTAATTGAATATCCAAATCCAGTAAAAGCCCTGTTTGGGTATCAATATCGCGTGCAATTATTTCTATATTATTTTCACCAACTTTCAAATACGGTTTGATGTCATATTGTTCCGCACGACTCGTAAAGTAAGGGTCAAAGTTCCCCTGGTCTGAAATTTTTTGTCCATTTATAAAAATCTGGTGTATATCTCCCAAAGCCACAACCATTTTAGCAGATACAACCTCTGCTGGAATCTCAAAGGTACGTACAAATTTTGTTCTGCCAGTTGGGCTGGGTGTATTGCTCCATATCCATTCCGGCGAGGAAATATCTTCGCTCTCCGGCATAAAATGGATATAAAGCCTCAACCGACCATCAACAATACTTTCCGCAAAAACATCTACAACATTAACACCATACGATAACTGCACTTTCCCCTTGAACACTCGTTCATCTCCACTCCCTTCGCCCACTACAGGAATTTTATTCAGAAATACTTTCTTTTTAGCAGTAGCACCGATACGTAGGATTGCATTCAACCGCTGGTCAGCAGGGACTCCTTCCGGAGGTAATTCTACAAAACACTGAATATGGAAAATCTTTCCTTTATTCACTTTCCCCAAATCAATAAATTCTTCCGGAATTCGTCCTTTTCCTCCTAAAGCACTGGAAAATACGGGGTCCTCATTAATACCTAATTTCAGGGAATATTCACTGTTTTTCCATTCTCCATCGAGGTCCGGAACCTGTTGCAGATTATCCAGAGTTGTATTTTCAGGTAGCGTTAAAGGTCCTTTCCATCGTGCCCGCGGACCAAATGAAGCAAGCACCATTTCCCATGTAGAATCGTCATAATCAGGATTGAGCCAATCTATATTACTATCCTTTTCTACCTGCCCTTTGAACGCCCGTGTCTCTACAGGAATAGGTCCTTCAGAGGGGGGATATGCGAAACTGCCATCCTTGTTATCACAAGTGGGAATTAACTGAAATGGAAGAGGACCTTCATATATCTTTTCTATAGTCGGTGGAACTTCCACAGTTGTTTCGCGTTGTTGTTCCCCTTTACGAACGCGAATAGTTTGACTGACAGGCTGACCATTTATCTTATTAAAGAATGGCATGGCAGTTAGTTGAATTTGTCCCTGTTCCTCTTTACAGGACAATATTTTCAACTCAGATTGAATCTCGTCCAAATCTTGTTCAGATTTATTACGAACACTGATAAGCGGTGCCGGTGTCTGAGATAAATCCACAGCGACCTTCGTTTTTCCACTTTCGATAGAGTAATTCCAGATCGTCTCTACATTACCAGTAATTGCATTCCAGAATTCAGGGATGCCTTCCCGATTTAAAGTCAATTGCATTACCTCACATTTTGCAGAAGGAGTTTCATACAATGCACGTTTGTTGATATCAAACCGTGCTCGCGATGTAGCGGGTGTTCCTTCATCTGACATAACAAAATAGAACGGTTTATTCTCTACATCTCTTTCCAGTACAGGAACCGATTCCGCTGTAGATGTATAAGCAGTAGAACGCAACTGCATTGCCCATCCTTCTAAATCAGAAATAACCTGCCCCTTCTCACGAAGAGTTAACAGAGCATTGCGTTGCTCATCACTTACCTGTATTAAATCAGAAATTTGCTCCGGTGGAAAACCGTAAATATACACTCCACCACCGAGACTCGCATACCGGGATAACTTTTCTACAGATGTCGAACGCAAAAACTGAGTAGAAGGTAGGATAAACAATTTAAAGGTAAGATCGTGAATTTTTACCCCTTCTGCAGTTACCTCTGTTTGAGATAAAGAATCCTCGTCCATAATGATATAGTCAATATGATTTTTGCGCAGATAATTTTGTACATGCCAGTAAGTATCCGCTACGTGCTTCGCAGTAGGTAGGTCAATTTGGTAGCCTATATATGCATGTGTCGTCGTAGCGGGATGAAGAACCGCCACTTCTACCTTATGATTTCCCCGCGATAAAAGCCAGCAAAGGCGGGCATTGTAATCTGCCAATGTTTTGTAATGAACAAAATACGGTTGTCTCCAACCGGTGTCAGGAGGTGCCCATTCCCAATACGAACCATGTATCGAATAATAGATAGCATGTGGATCGAACAAAGTAGCTCCATTGAGTAACCATGGATGAAATAATACCGCAATCTCCTCTATAGTCTGTCCCCAACCGCTGGAATGGAATACTTCTGCCCATACACGGGGTCTCTTATATAAATCTGCTATGGATTGATGGGGTTTACAGTCGCCATCCATATCATTGCCTGGAACAGAAAAATGCCTCATCGTTTTGAAGTAATCCACATAATAGGATTCCCCGCGGAACGGATCTGCATTTCGAACAGTCTGGTCATAACCACAAAGCATCCCGTACTTTTCATGCCATTGATACAGCGGGATGAAAAAGGCTTCCTCTGCTAAAGTAGCAGATATATCCGCAGAGTCACAGCGAACTTTTACCGTGTTCGGTGCATTTTCATTCCCAAAATGGTCTATTACATCCTCAAACAAGGCCGGTAAATAATCGAGTATATCATAACCTTTCTGCTTCTTAAATTCATCTACAAAGAGATAAGAAAAACGCGGAGTAGGTGGAAATTCATCCTGGAATGACCCCGCAATTGTTTTGCCTAATTCATCAGGAAAACGACGTTCTATCTCGCCATGAAGTATATCCAGCAGTGCGTGACACGCCGATGGATTATGATAATCGAACCCCCCAGGGACTGTATAAAAAAGTTCCATCTGATAATTTCCTTCCGGAACTTCTATTGTAAAATTTCGTTCCGAAATATTTATCGGAATACGGATAACCCGAACAACAGGTGTTCCAAGTGCATGCAGTGCTTTTCCCCCATCAATATTTTTTACAGGACCCCATGGCTGGCAACCTGAAGGACCTATAACAACTGCGGATTTCCAGCCACTATCATTAAAATCTACATTCAACCAGTTCGGAATTTCTTCCAGTGCTGTCCGAAATTGATCATCACTTAACAGGGCTTTATCCCCCATCCGTAATGAGAAAATTAAGCCCCCGGGACCACCTAAATTTGTCCCATGCACAGCAATCACATTTTTACCTACTTGTAAGTAAGGTAGAACATCAAATACTTCCGCAGTTTCCCATCCATCGGTATCATAAACCAATTCATTCCCAATCCGTTTTCCATTAATATAAAGTTCGTAGCCATTATCACAGGAAATTGTTACAACTGCTTTTGGAGGCAGTTCGGTTAATTCAAAAGTTCGTCGAAAATATACATGCGGAGTGTCTTCTGTGTTTTTACTCCCCCAAATCCAGTTGGGTGCACTATTTGAGGAAACAACTTCTTCAACCAACTTTTCCGAACGGAACAGAGCAAGAGGATTTCCTTCTGCTGGTGTTTCTATGGTTACTGTACCGGGTCCCGTTACCTCTTTTACAAATCGTTTAAGGGCAATCCCTCGGTATTCCGGATGGTCACGGACCACGCGTGCCTGTAAACCTGCACCTGAAAATCCCAGTTGGTCATAGAACCAAATTCGTACTCCAACCTGTTTTGCCACCTGAAGTGTATATGCAAATAAATCCCACCATTCATCTGTCAGAAACAATGGGTCATCAGGAGCACTGCCATACAACGGACCTGATGGAGCTAAATTCAAGATAATGGCATTATGAATACCCCCTTTTACCAGTTCCTGCAATTGCCATGTAATCCCTTCTTTCGTTACTTTACCCCCACTCCACCACCATATAGGCACAGGAGAAAATTCCGGCTTCGCTTCTGTAAACTCCCTATATATCCACTCCTGACCATCCGAAAAAGTAGACACACCAGACAAAGCAACTAAAAACACTACAAAAACATAACCTACATACATATGTCGATTCATATCTTACTTCCTTGTATTAAGTTTAAATCTCATTATCTATTTGAAACCTCTGATTAAACCATATCAAAGTATCATAAAATAGGTATTATAAAAGAAAAATAAGGACAATAAAAAAACAAAAAAAAAGAAAGGATGAATAATAAGACCATTTGCAAATAAAATAACATACTAAGAATAACAATCCAAATGTATACACATTATGTCTTATGTACTTACCCTCCTTGTCTTTCGTAAACCCTGTGCAGGAAATAGCCCAGCAGATAACAGGCAATTTAAGTTATGTTAGCAAAATTCTGTTTCCCTTCACATACTACCTTGCATACCTACTGTAACTTTATAACACTTTCCCCTACACCATAAATAATGTAAATTAACCCAGGTAATTTTAAAAATTTATTTTTCTCGTTTATTTCTCTACATTTGTGAATTAGCATATTATCTTTAATTAAACAGTACAAATGTGTCCCACCTATAATTAACAAGGTACCTTTAACATTACTACTGAGAGAAATGGATAATAAACAAGTACTCAAACGAAACTAATGTGTATAAAAACAGTTATACTACCTCATCACATCTTATAATAAACAAGTTTCTTTATTGCAAAGATAAACCTCTGTTGTTCACCCTGCCTCAGCCATTCACTCTTTTGAGCAGACGCATATATGTCTGCCCCTACGGATGATTCCACACAGGCACTCTTGCCTGTGTTACTTTTTAACCACAAGCACGATGTTTTTGTTAC
>DAOSBX010000013.1 GCA_035361075.1 Candidatus Hydrogenedens sp.
AGAAGGTGGACGCACTGTTGGTGCTGGCGTCGTAAGTAAAATCATCGAATAATAATATATAATATAATAATATGAGGAAAGACTCCCATGCGGGAACAAGTAATATTACAATGTATGGAATGTAAACGTAAGAATTACACAACCACTCGGGAAAAGAGAAAACATCCTGAGAGGTTGGAAATAAAGAAATTTTGCAAATTTGACCGTAAGCATACGGTACATCGTGAAATGAAATAAAATTAGTTTTGAAGGATGCAGGCCTGTAGCACAATTGGTAGTGCGGCGGCCTCCAAAGCCGAAGGTTGGGGGTTCGAGTCCCTCCAGGCCTGCCAGTACTTTGAATATAAAGTTGAAGGAAAAGATAAATTTTTAGAAGGTAAATACACATGTCAAAAACAGTATTAAGTGTAGAAGAAAAACAGGAACGTGGGCTTAAAGCATTATATGTTAAGGCGAAGAACTTTCTTCTCGAAGTTAAATCGGAGTTAGAAAAAGTTACCTGGCCAACTGTAGATGATTTGAAAGTTTCGACAAAGGTAACTATGATTATGTTGGTGATTATGGCGGTAATTATTTTTGCCTTTGATGTTACCTTTGCCCAAGTAATGTTATTTATTCTCGGAATAGCCTCTTAAGACTAATAACAAGGAGACCATCGGTGACAGAACGTGATAAAAAAGAAACAACAATTAAGAAAGAAGGAGCAGAAAGTTCCGATGTTGGAACAGTGCCTACACGTGAAAAGTTATTAAGGCCTGTTCCTGAAGACGGAATTCCTCGCCGGTGGTATGCCCTTCATGTTCTTACCGCAAAGGAATACGAAGTTTGTGATAAACTTATTAAGGGTGCAAAGCAACGGGGAATAGAGGATTTAGTGGTTAATGTGTTGGTCCCTAAAGAACGAGTAACCGAACGACGTGGTGGAACACCAAAGGTGGTCGAACATAAATGTTTTCCGGGCTATGTGCTTGTGCAATTGCCGGAGCATCCTGAAAAATATGAAGATGTCTGGTCGTTAATACGTGAGACGCCGGGGATTACTGGTTTTGTCAGTAGTCGAAGAAACGTCCCAACACCTATTCCCGATGAAGAAGTGGAAGGTATAATCGCTATTATGACTGGAGAAGAAGAGGCTCCTAAACCCAAATTGGAATTTTCTGTTGGTGACCGTGTAAAAATTGTAGAAGGACCATTTGCTAACTTTGTCGGTAAAATTGAAGAAATCAACGCCGAACGTGGTGCGTTAAAAATATCCGTCGAAATTTTTAATAGAGTTACAACAATAGAAGTTGAAACGTGGCAAGTAGAAACATTTTGATTGAGATAAAATGAAAGGTAAAAAATATGCCTCCTAAAAAGTTAAAAGCCATTGTAAAATTACAAGTTCCAGCAGGGCAAGCAACCCCTGCACCGCCCGTAGGTCCTGCGTTAGGACAACATGGGGTTAATATTATGGACTTTGTCCGTCAATTTAACGACAGGACTAAAGACCAACAGGGTATGATTATCCCTGTCGTTATATCTATTTTTGAGGACAAATCCTTTTCCTTTATTACCAAAACACCACCAGCCGCCGTTTTATTAAAGAAGGCAGCCAAATTAGCCAAGGGTTCAGGTGAACCTAATCGGAACAAAGTGGGTGAAGTCACAGAAGCACAAATCGAGGAAATTGCAAAATTAAAGATGCCTGACCTTAATGCTGGTTCTCTTGAAACAGCAAAGAGCATGATTCGCGGAACCGCAAGAAGTATGGGCATCGTTGTAAAATAACATTAAAAGTCATAAATATTTAGTAACTCTTAACCGTGGGAGGACAGCAAACCTGTCCGATTGAACCACAGGAGGATAAAAAATGGCAAAAGTCAGTAAACGAATGAGGGAACTATATAAAAAGGTTGATAGTTCCCGCTATTATTCCCTATCCGAAGCGGCACGAATTGTAAAAGAATGTGCTACTGCCAAGTTTGACGAGACGATTGAGTTAGCCTTCCTATTGGGTGTTGACCCCAGACATGCTGAGCAAATGGTTCGTGGTGCGGTATCTTTGCCCCATGGGACAGGCAAGAAAATTCGAGTCGTTGCTTTCTGTAAACAAGAAGAACAAATCAAAGCAGCTAAAGAAGCCGGTGCTATTGAAGCTGGTGCAGAAGACCTTATCGAAAAAGTGCAGGGCGGTTGGTTAGACTTTGATGCGGCAGTAGCTTCACCGGATATGATGGGACAGGTTGGTAAATTAGGTAAAATCTTAGGTCCACGTGGATTAATGCCCAGTCCTAAAGCGGGAACTGTTACTCCTAACATAGGCTCTGCAGTTGCCGAGATCATGAAAGGTAAAATAGAGTTCCGTGTAGATAAAAACGCAAATATCCATGTCCCTATCGGAAAGGCAAGCTTCACACCGGAACAGATTGAAGAAAATGCGGCGACTGTAATCTCTGCAATTATAAAAGCACGCCCTGCTTCCCTTAAAGGTACTTACTTAAAAACGTGTTGTATCTGTTCTACAATGGGTCCGGGTGTGAAATTAGACCCCGCTGCATTAACCGCAAAATATCGTGGTGGCACCTCGTAAAGTATGAGCATAAATAGAAGTGTATACCTAAAAGCAAAATAAAGGCATAGTTATGATGAACAAAGAAGGAATTTTATTTACATCGGAATCCGTAACGGATGGGCATCCTGACAAGGTAGCGGATATTATCTCGGACACAGTTCTGGATGCCATGTTAGAACAGGACCCCTATAGCCGTGTTGCATGTGAAACATTAGTTAAAACGAATTTGTGTGTTGTAGCAGGTGAGATAACTACACACGCTAAAGTTGATATTACCTCAGTAGTTCGGCAAGCCATTTTGGATATTGGCTATGGTTCGGGTTATGTTGGTTTTAATGGTGAAACATGCTCAATTCTTGTTGCCCTTGAAAAACAGTCTGTCGATATTGCCCGTGGTGTAGATGCGTCATCAGACCATGAACAAGGTGCTGGCGACCAGGGGATGATGTTCGGTTTTGCGGTTCGTGAAACTCCTGAATTAATGCCATTACCAATATCGTTAGCCCATAAGTTAGGTTTACAACTTCGTAAAATGCGTAAAGAGAAGATTCTCCCCTGGTTAATGCCAGATGGAAAGTCCCAAGTTACTGTTGAATACGTTAATGGGAAACCAGTTCGTATCGACACAGTAGTGGTGTCGAATCAACACCTTCCCTTGTATGGTGGATTAAACCCTACACCACAAGAATTGAAAAAAGAGCATGATGAAATTGAAGAGGCAATTGTTGAAAACGTTATTAAACCGACATTACCAAAAGAATTGGTCAAGGGAGATATAAAATATTTTGTTAATCCGACAGGCCGATTTGTTACAGGTGGTCCGGTAGGTGATTGTGGGCTTACAGGTAGGAAAATCATTGTTGATACGTATGGTGGGATGGGTCGACATGGTGGGGGTGCTTTCAGTGGCAAAGACCCGACAAAGGTAGACCGCAGTGCAGCATATATGGCACGATATATTGCTAAAAATATCGTCTCGGCTGGACTTGCAGACCGTTGTGAGGTTCAGTTGGCTTATGCTATCGGTGTTGCAAAACCTGTATCTATAAATGTATCTACTTTCGGCACTGGTAAAATTGAGGATATAAAGTTAGCAAAGATATTACAAGAAGTTTTTGATTGCCGTCCTGCGGTTATTATCGAATTCCTTAATCTTCGCAAACCGCAATACAAAAAGACTGCCAGTTATGGGCATTTTGGTCGTGAAGACCAAGGTTTCCGCTGGGAAGAGACGGATTCTGTAAATATTTTACGTGAAAAGACGGGAATATAAGGCTTATTATTTTATAATCACATCGCCATCCCTAAAATGGGAGCAGATACCTGCGGAGAGAACCTTCGAGGTTTATTCCCATTCTATAGTTGCAGGTGGTTTTGAGGTAACATCTATTAGAACGCGATTAATTCCATGAACTTCGTTACAAATGCGACTGGCAACTTTTTGAATTACATCATGAGGAAAACGGAACCAATCTGCGGTCATGGCATCTTCGGAAGTTACCGCCCGAAGGACGCACACCTCTTTATAAGTTCGTTCATCCCCTTGTACTCCGACACTTTTTACGGGTAACAAACATACAAAAGCCTGCCAGATTTGATTATATAATCCTGCTTTTCGAATTTCCTCTATAAAAATAGCATCTGCCTCGCGTAAGGTATTCAATCGTTCTTCGGTTACTTCACCGATACATCGCACAGCAAGCCCCGGTCCCGGAAACGGATGGCGATGTATAATCTCTTCTGGAATCCCTAATTGTTTTCCCACATCTCTGACTTCATCTTTGAATAGTTCACGAAGAGGCTCTATTAATTGTAGATTCATTTTTTCTGGTAATCCCCCTACATTGTGATGACTTTTTATTGTTGATGATGGACCCCCAGTTGCAGAAACAGACTCAATCACGTCCGGGTATAATGTCCCTTGAGCAAGGAAAGACAAGTCTCCCAATTTTTTTGCCTCCTTCTCAAAAACGTCAATAAATAGTGAACCGATAATCTTCCTTTTCTGTTCTGGCTCTGTAACTCCTTTTAATTGGTTCAAGAAAAGGTCTTGTGCCTTTACACAATGTAGATTAATATGGAAATTATCGCGGAATATCTTTTCTACCATTTCAGGCTCGCCTTTACGAAGCAAGCCATTGTCTACAAAAACACAATGTAAATTATCACCAATTGCCCGATGAAGCAACACAGCAGTGACGCTTGAGTCGACGCCACCACTTAAAGCACATAGTACTTTTTTACCATTAATTCTCTCTTTCAATTCCTGCACTGTGTGGGTTATAAAATTACCCATTGTCCATGAAGAATCTGCTTTACAGATGTTATGCACAAAGTTTGATATGATTTTTTGTCCTTCTGGTGTGTGGACCACTTCTGGATGAAATTGGACCCCATAAAATTTCTGTTCATAATTTTCAATAACTGCGTATCGACAATTTGCAGTGGCTCCTGTTGGGGTAAAACCTGGTGGTAATTCTGTAACATGGTCTCCATGACTCATCCAGACAGGTGTTTCTTTATGGATACCCTTTAATAATTCAGAATGATTTTTATGTTTAAGGTAAGCAATACCATATTCCTTTTGTGTTGCTGGTTCCACTTTCCCACCGAGAAGATGGGCAAATATTTGCACACCATAACAAATCCCCAAAATAGGAACGTTGAGTTTGAAAATTTCAGGGTTTGGTAAAGGAGCGTTCGGCTGATGAACACTCGCTGGACCCCCACTTAACACAAGTCCCACTAAGTTTGGCGATTTAATTTTCTCTAAAGATGTGTTGTAAGGCAAGATAATGCTATACACACCTGATTCACGAATACGTCGGGCAATAAGTTTGCTATATTGAGCACCGAAATCTAAGACAACAATAACGGGTCCGTTATATTCCATAAATTATTACCTCGGTATTTGATAATTTGGAGCATCTTCTGTGATAGTTACATCATGAGGATGACTTTCTTTTATACCAGCAGAGGTTATTCGGATTAATCTGGTTTTTTCTTGTAGAGATTTTATGTCAGGGCAACCACAATAACCCATTGCTGCACGTAATCCACCGACCAGTTGATGAATGACATCCGCCAGGACACCGCGGTATGGAACTCGCCCCTCAATACCTTCTGGAACAAGTTTTGTGGTTTCAGTTTCAAATTGCATGTATCTTGTTTTACTTCCACGTTGCATGGCTTTGATAGACCCCATCCCGCGGACAAGTTTATATGTTCTACCTTCGTATAAAACACGTTCACCGGGGCTTTCCTCTGTACCGGCGAAGAGACTGCCAATCATAACGACATCTGCACCAGCAGAGATGGCTTTTGCAATATCTCCAGAGTATTTTATCCCACCATCGGATATTACAGGGATATTCTGTTCATGACAGAGGCGGGCAACATTAAGAACAGCGGTGATTTGTGGAACGCCAACCCCCGTTACAACGCGGGTAGTACAAATAGCCCCTGGTCCAACACCGACTTTGACTGCGTCAGCTCCTGCATCAATTAAAGCCTGAGCACCTTCCGCGGTAACCACATTCCCTGCAATCAAAGGAACGTGAGGATGACGTTTTTTAACTGCTGACACCATTTTCAAAACAAGGGCAGAATGTCCATGTGCTGAATCAATAACTAAAACATCAACCCCTGCACCGACTAACGCGTCTGCTCGTGATAGTTCATCTTCACCAACTCCTATTGCAGCACCCACCCTTAAACGTCCCATGTCATCTACACATCGGTTTGGAAAATCTTTTGCTTTAATAATGTCTTTCACAGTAAGTAAACCTACAAGACGTCCAAGCTCATCTACAATGGGTAATTTTTCGATGCGATGTTTATGTAGAATATATTTTGCTTCTTCTAATTTTATCCCTGGTGGTACGGTAATTATTCGCTCTTTTGGGGTCATAATTTCGGATATTTTTTTCGAATAATTCTCTTCAAATCTTAAATCTCTATTGGTTAGAATCCCCACAAGAATACCGTTTTCATCTGTAATAGGCACACCAGAAATACGATAACGAGACATCAATGATTCTGCATCTGCAAGGGTATGGTTTGGAGATAGAGTGAATGGATGAGTAATAACGCCTGATTGGGATCTCTTTACACGATCTACTTCTGTTGCTTGCTCTTCGGCGGTCAGGTTTTTGTGAATAATCCCGATGCCTCCTTCTCGTGCTATTGCAATTGCAAGCCGTGATTCTGTCACGGTATCCATAGCGGCACTCATGATGGGGATGTTTAATGTGAGATTGCATGCAAGTCGTGTTTTTACATCTGTATCCCGTGGTAAAATCTTTGAATATGCTGGTTCTAATAAAACGTCATCAAATGATAAACCTTCGGTAATTCGTTCGTTATTTTGCATTGATACGCGTCCTGAATTAAAAATTAAGGATTGAAAATTGATAATTTAACCCCGGAAGTGGCTCCCGGGTATATAATTATAAAGCAATTAAATTACATATGCAAAATAAAAAATACTATTTTGACCGAGACCTTTTATATTTTACACGTTGTACTTAAATTGTTTTGTAGAGGTTTTCTTTATAAGATTAATGATTTAATTAAATAGACATAGTATAAAAAGGATTTTAAATAAAACTGTTATATATATTATTTAGACTTAAATACAGAATTTATGATATTCTAATATATATAAATGAAGAACTATTGTATGTGCGCCTGTAGCTCAGTTGGATAGAGCACTTGCCTCCGGAGCAAGGGGCCGTGGGTTCAAATCCCGCCGGGCGCGCCATTTTTTTGTTAGCACTCCTCTATAATTGATAGAATTATAATAGAGATGAGAATTAAAAAATTGTTTGATTGAAAAATAAAGTTTAACCTTTCTTTTGTTAAATTTATTATTATGAGAACAGATAAGATTTCATTCTTGTTCATTTTTTAGATAAAATTTAAACGAACAGTAGTAGTAAGGAAACAAGCAATGGATTCACAGCTCCTCGTTTTAACAGGCAAAAAGAAAGGGATGGCGTATCAATTAAAAGAGCCAATCACTATTGGTAGAAGCCAGGAAAATGTTATTATTCTTGACGACCCGAAGGTATCACGGAAGCATGCAGTTATTGAGATTACTGAGGAAGGTCCTTTGTTAAAAGACTTAAATAGTGGCAACGGAACTTATGTTGGAAGTCAACGAATTACGGAGTATTTTCTGAAACCAGGAGATGTCTTTCGCGTTGGCACACAATTAATCCGATATGAAGAGGTACATCAAAGTTCAGCCGATACGGAACCACCTGTCCGTTTTGAAGTTACAACAGAAGAAAAGACAGAAAGTGAAACGCTCAGTCATATTCATGAGACTCTTTTCCAGTTGCCAGAATACACCGCAACAAAGGAACATATTCAGACTATTCAGAATCGACTTAGGGCGGTTTATAATGCCAATCAAATTATTGTGAGTGAACAAAACCTTAAGAATCTATTTACAAAAATTATAGAACAAATATTCTCCCTGTTGCCTGCACATAATGGGGCGATTTTACTTTGGGATAAACGAAAGAAACGGCTTGTTATCGAACATGTTTATACCCGTACGAATTTGGAAGATTTTTCAATTAGTTTAACAATTGTAAATCGAGCTTTCGAAAATAAAGAAGCAGTTATTACACAAAATGCAGCGGAAGATAGTCGATTTAGGAATGTTTCTGGTAGTATTATTCTCCATCGAATTGCCTCCGCTATGTGTGTCCCATTAGTTTATCAAGACCATTGTTTAGGTGTGATTTATGTCGATACCCGTGGGACATCCCGTGCCTTTACACAAGAGGACCTTGAGATGTTAGTGGCTATAGCGGGCCCTGCCGCCATTGCTTTACGAAATGTCCAGTATATTGAAATGATAAAGCAAAGTTATAGGGACACATTAACGACGATTGCGAATGCTGTTGAATTACGAGACCACTATACCATTGGCCATACATGGCGGGTGACTAATTTTGCGATTGAGATTGCCAAAATTTTGGGTTGGACTGAAGAAAAAATTGAAGAGGTATATATGGGAGGTGTTCTTCATGATGTAGGAAAGATAGCCGTTGATGATGCTATATTACGGAAGGAGAGTCCACTCACAGAGGAAGAATTTGAGAAAATGAAAATACACCCAGTACGTGGTGCAGATTTACTTCGTGATATATCTTTATTTCAGTCCATTATCCCTTACTGTTTATACCATCATGAGAGGTATGATGGTAAAGGTTATCCCTATGGATTGAAAGGTAAAGAGATTCCTATAGAAGGGCGTTTAATCGCAGTAGCGGATACCTTAGATGCAATGACAAGTAATCGTCCTTATCGTAAGGGCATGGAACCTGAAGTTGCCATTGAGAAGATTATTGATTTGAAGGAAACCCAGTTAGACCCTGAAATTGTTGATGCCCTGCTTGAAGCATATAATTTGGGACGTATCCATTCCATTCTACAAGATTATCACAAACGTGATAGCCGTAGTATCGCCTGTGCGTTTTGTAGCACGCATATTCGCGTTCCAGAAGAAACACGGCCAGGCTCTGAGATAATGTGTCCTGTTTGCGGTAGGAGGCTATTACTAAAAGAATCTCACGATGTCCTCTATGGTGAATTATTACCTCAAACGGACATGAGTTTTACGATTATACCATTTCGTTATAATAAAGACACATAAAGACGTTTCACTTATTTAAACCGTACTCATCATTTTTAATTTACTTTCAAGTTTGTATTACACTATATTCATTTATTATGGGAATAACCTTTTAATAATAACTTTTTATTTTGGAGGATAATTTCAATGAAAAAGAATGAGTGGTCAAAAATGACAAGAAGAGCATTCTTAGCTACTTCAACAACTGTTATTTCCGCAGGTGCATTTAGTCAGACAGCTGGTCAAACACCGAACACGGCACAAGTAGTCCCGCGTAAAATATCTCCCAATGAGAAGCTGAACGTGGCTGCAATTGGCGCAGGAGGTAAAGGCTTATCTGACATTATGAGTTGCTTTAAGCTTGGACATAACGTTGTAGCGTTGTGTGATGTCGATTGGAAGCGTGCTGAAGAAGCATTTTATCGTTTACCGAAAGCGAAAAAGTACAAAGACTATCGGAATATGTTAGAAGAGATGAAGGAGATCGACGCAGTTACAATTTCTACCCCTGACCATTCCCATGCCCCTGCAGCATATATGGCGATGAAGATGGGGAAACATGTATATGTACAAAAGCCGTTAACACATACTATAGCGGAAGCACGTTTACTTACTATAACAGCGCGTGAAATGGGTGTTGCGACGCAAATGGGAAATCAAGGTCATTGTGGTAATGGTGTTCGTCAGTTATGTGAAATGATTTGGAGTGGTGCTATCGGTAATGTAAAAGAGGTGCATATTTGGACCCATCGACCTGTTTGGGATAATCAGGGAATGACCGAACCATTGCCTCCGGAGGTGACACCGGAAGATATGGATTGGGACCGTTGGATTAACTGCGCTCCATGGCGTCCATATAATCATAAACTTGCCCCACACGATTGGCGGGCATGGCAGGATTTCGGTTCCGGTTCATTAGGTGATATGGCTTGCCATATTATGGACCCAGCATACTGGGCATTGAAATTGTATGAAGCACCTGAGTTTTCTGTCGAAGTCGTGTTTCAGAAAGGTCAGAATCAGCAGACATTCCCCATTGCAACGACAGTGAAGTATTCCTTTGTAGCCCGGGGGGATATGGGCCCTGTTGATGTTTACTGGTATGATGGACACTGGAAGGATGAAGCCACCGGTCAGGAAGTATATAATCGTCCCAAACGCCCGGAAGGTATTCCGGAAGACGAAGTATTAGGTGATGATAACATGAATGGCTCATTGTTTATCGGTGATAAAGGGATGTTAACTGCAGGAGAATATGGTGGTGAACCGCGATTATTACCTTCATCTATCATGAAAGACTACAAAATGCCACCGGAAACGATTGAGCGTATCCCGATGGAAAGCCCGTATTTTGATTGGCTTCGCGCCTGCAAAGAAGATAAACTGGCATGCTCAAATTTCAATTATTCCGGTCCATTTACAGAAATGGTGCAATTTGGCAATCTGGTGGTTAAGTCTGGACAGAAATTGATTTGGGATAATGTTAAAGGTGTTGTGAAAAATGTCTCTAATCCGCAGGCAATTATAAGTAAAGAGTATCGCAAAGGTTGGGAACTTCCCTGCTAAAGTAGGAAATAGTAGATATTGAGGTCAAGGCCAAAGGTTTTTAACCTTTGGCCATATTTTTTATGGCTATTATTCATATCGCAATGCTTCAACAGGGTCAACACTTGCCGCTTTCAAGGCAGGATAGACGCCAGAGACGACGCCCACAGCGGAACTGAAAAAGAACGCTGTAAGTATTGACCAAAGTGATAAGCCAATAGGCAGACTGGGATATAATGCGCGAATAACTGTTGACCCGATAAAACCTAAAAAGATACCTGTCATACCTCCGAGCACACTTAATGTGATGGACTCAACAAGGAACTGAAAACCGATATCCGCACGAGTTGCACCGACCGCCATACGGATACCCACTTCCCGAGTTCGTTCGCGTACAGATACAAGCATAATATTCATAATTCCTATCCCACCGACCAGCAGTGAAATACATGCAATCCCGACAAGCATTAGACGTAGCATACTGAATATTCGGGAAAATGCGGAAAGCATACTATCCTGATTAGTGATTGTAAAATCTTCTTCATTGTCATGGGCGGAACGGACAATTCTTCTTGATTCTTCAGTTGCTCTCGGAATATCTTCCTGAGTGCGAGCCCCAACAAGGATTTCCATAACCTCTTCTATGTTAAAAATGCGTTGTGCACTGGGTAGTGGAACAATTACCAAATCGCCAAGGTCGATACCTAAAGCCATTCCACGTTCCTCTAATATTCCTACGATGGTATGTTTAGAGCCGTTGATTGAAATTTTTTCATACAGGGCACGATGTGTGCCAAAGAGTTCTTTTTTTACAGTAGTACCGATGATACAAACTCTGCTATTGCGTTCAATATCTTCTTCCGATAGAAATCGTCCAATTTGTGTGTAAAGTTGTCGAACCTTCTCAAAATCAGGAGTTGTCCCAATAAGCAGTACATTCCGCTGTCGGTTCTTATAGCGAATATTTGCTAATCCTAAGGTATTTGAGGCAACTCCGATAATGCCAGGTACTTTCCTTTTAATCTGTCTTGCTATTTCGTATGTGAGTTTGCGGTGACTCCCAGCACTTATGGGAAACATACCAGTTGTTTCCTGCCTACCTGGGGTTATGATGATAACATTACTACCCATGATTGCGAATTCGCGTTCCACGTAGGCTTGTGCCGATTCGCCTAATGCAATAAGAAGTATAACTGACATCACCCCAATAATGACCCCTAATGCGGTAAGTGCTGCGCGCATCTTATTCTGATTGAGTGCGATGATAGCAGTTCGTATTAATTCCCAGAAGGTCATAAACTACTCTCCCAGCGAAGAGACTACGTCAACACGAGAACCGTCTACCAGTCCTTTTATACCAACAGATGTGATAATAGTTTCTCCTTCTTTAAGACCCTTTATGATTTCTCGTGTTTCCCAATTACCAATGCCGATGGTAACAGGTCGACGGATAGCCTTTCCTTGTTCCAATACGAAGGCATATTCATCGCGGATAAGGCTTTCACTTGGTACGTATAGTACGTCATCTTTCTCCGATACTATAATGGTAACATCAGCAGACATGCCAGGCATAAAGTTTTCCTGCTCTAAAAATCGAACTTTCACTGTAAATGTTCGTGTAAATTCCTTACTGATAGTGATAGTCGGAGAAATCTCGATTATCTCGCCTTGAAATACTTTCCCAGGAAATGCATCTAATTCAATCCGCGCTTTTTGGTTAAGAGAGACTTGACCGGCATTGGCTTCGTCAAATGGTGCTTCTACATAGAGGTCTTTATCATCTATGAGGTACATTAAAGGTAGTCCCATTGCAACACCTTCCCCTTCATGGATGTTAATAGTGGCAACAACCCCATCAAACGGTGCCCTAATAATAGCCTTATCACGGGTAGCCTGTGCTGCAAGAAGTGACGCTTTTGCTTGTGCAACTGCGGTCTCCCCTGCTTTTACTTCCTGTTCACGAACTTTAATCTCTTTTACTCCGACTAATGCTGATTGATAACCCTCTTGAGCGACTCGATATGCTAACTCTATTTTTTCCTGTTCACCGGGGGAAAGAATCCCCTGTTCCCGTAGTTTGTTAGCCCGTTCATAATCAGCCTCTGCCTGCTTTAACTGTGCTTGAGTTTGCTTCAAACGTGATTCTGAAAGTTCCTTCGCTACTTCGTAGCTAACGCGTGCCTGTTCCAGTCGCGTCTCTGCAACGAGTAGGTTTGCTTCGGATAGGGCAACTTGGGCATCTAAATCCTCATGGTTTAACTCAAGCAATATATCGTTTTTAGAGACGCGCTGACCTTCTTTTACATGTACTATGGAAACAGTCCCGAGTGTTCCTCCTGCAATCATAGAACGTCGGGTTGATGTAACTGTTCCAGAAGCGAAGGCAGAAACGGTTTGCTGAACCTTTCCCCTCTTAACAGTATCCACAGTTACCTGAATGGGTGGTGTGTAAAAAAGGAAATAATACAAGGGTACGAAGATTAATGAAAGAAGGACAAGAATAAGAAATATTCTTATGACATAGGTTTTGTACTTTGTTTTTGCCATGTATCTGATATCACCTTTCCATCTCTAAATCGTATTATTCGTTGAGCCCGTGAAGCCACATCGCTTTCGTGGGTCACCATTACAATAGTATGTCCTTTCCTGTGGAGTTCATCAAAAATTTCTAATATGTTTTCACCACTAACGGTGTCTAAATTTCCTGTAGGTTCATCTGCTAAAATAGTTGATGGGTTATTAACCAAAGCCCGTGCAATAGCCACTTTTTGTCTCTGTCCACCGGAAAGTTCATTTGGTCTATGATAGATACGGTCTTTTAATCCGACAGCGACCAATGCTTCCATTGCTCTCTGCCGTCGCTCTTTTCTGGGGATGCGGTCATAAATAAGAGGGAGTTCCACATTTTCTAATGCGGTTGCTCGACTTAACAGATTAAAGTTCTGGAACACAAAACCTATCTCATGATTGCGTAGTTGAGCCAGTCTTTTTTCAGAGAATCTATGAACTTCTTCTCCAAAGTATCGGTAAGATCCGGAAGTGGGTCTATTTAAACAACCAATAATATCCAAGAAGGTCGTTTTCCCCGAACCCGACGGCCCCATAATTGCCACGTACGTGCCCACGTCGATTGTTAGTGAAATTGAATCTAATGCAATAACTTTATTATCCCCAACTTCGTAAATTTTTGTAAGATTTTCGACTTCGATCAAAATCGACGAATTGTGTTTCACAAAACCCTCCTGTTGAGGATTGTAAGTATCTAACAGTAATATTATATCAACAAAATGAAGTCAACAAATGTTTTATTTATTTAAAAACCCTTTAGGTAATTCTGTTGGGGGTTCATACTTATATGGTTCTGTGTCAGGGACAATTCGAACAGGAGTCGTGAAAGTAAAGGTGGTGTTGTCCGGTCCGGCAAATTCCATCTCGACAAGATAGGCTTTCCACCCTTTTTCAGGTGGACTGACTTTTCCTACATAAGTCCCATCTCCTTGGTCTGTAAGTGGTGTTGGCTGATAGGCTTTGCCTAAGACATTAAGTCGGAAGTCACGTGCGTTGGGATTCGTTGCTTCCCAAAGAGTTACCTTTGTTGGTTTATCTTTGGTTTTCACGATAGTTGTATAGTCGTCTGGAAATGACCATGAATATTGAGGGATTGGTTTTTCAAATATAATTGCCTTATAAAATGCAATGACACTGTTAATAACCTGTGGGGTTAAGCCATGCCCTGTGTTCGGAACATAGCGTATATAGGTTGGTGATGGCAAATCAGATAGGTAGAATTTCCAAGAGTCAGGCAAAAAGAATTCGTCTCCACAGGAATTAATTAAGAATTTAGGCATTGTGAGACGGTCTTTGTAACTATAGGGGTCTACAATTTTTAACATTGATGCGAATTCGGGAACAACTAACCAATCCATGATGTTCATCTCTACATAATCGTTAATTGCAGGTGCCCAACCGCCATAAACAGCATAATGATGTTTAAATGAAGGAACCAAATTTAACAAATCGATTACAATGGGTACACATGCAACAACTCGGTTATCTACTATTGTCGTTGTCCACGTAGTCCAGCCACGTTTTGATGCCCCTGCCACAACGAACTCTTTTATCTTAACTTTTCCCCCTTCTTTCGTTTCGCAGAGCGTTTGGATAGTGTCCATTGCACGAACTACCGCTTTGGTCATAGGCATCCGTGTTAACCATTCTGGGTCACCTGTTTTTAAGTATTTGTCCCAGTTATAAGCAATGATGCTATCCTCTGAACGCTTTC
Organism: Candidatus Hydrogenedens sp.; assembly: GCA_035361075.1. Lineage (NCBI taxonomy): Bacteria > Pseudomonadati > Candidatus Hydrogenedentota > Candidatus Hydrogenedentia > Candidatus Hydrogenedentales > Candidatus Hydrogenedentaceae > Candidatus Hydrogenedens > Candidatus Hydrogenedens sp. The sequence goes on from DAOSBX010000013.1 coordinate 15,031, forward strand.
TATTATTATCATTTGCGAATACTAATGGTTGGTTAGGAATTTGTCTGATTTCTGCGACAACAGTTTCTACTTCTTTGGCTACTTTACGGAGCAATGGGCTGGATGATGTTGGAGGCTCATCTGTATTTTTACCACCTGAAATGATTAACAGGGCAGAAGGCTTTTTTACTTTTTTGGGCACTACAATCGTTAACCAATGCGTCCATACGGTTCGGTCAACCTCTTCAGGTTTTCTCCATGTTTGCGATGTCATTTTAATGTAATGAATACTTACATCTTCGACTTTCTCACTCTTTATTAATTGATAATTATAAGTTGGGTCTGGTTTATAGACATATATGTCGAGAGGAGAAGGACTCGTTGTTTCTCTTGCATGAGTAATCTCTCCTTGATGTGATGTAGTGAGAGGAGACCTGGTTGCACAACCTAATGAAAAAGTGACTAACGCTACCAGGAGAATAAGTTGTGAAAAATACATTTTTTTCATAATGGGCTTCATTGTTTATCCTTTCCTTGAAAAAAAATTAACGCCTGTAAAATCTTTATCTGTTATTTTATCTTAATAACTCTATGGACTACAATAAGAACATATTTGTTTCGCGAAAAAGAATATAGCCGATACATTATCTGTATCGGCTATATTCTGATATTTTTTATTTCTTAAAAGTCTTATTTCTGTGGCTGAGCCTGTCCAGGTTGGGCTGGTGGCTGAGCGGGTTGAGCTGGCGGAAGTGCTTTTTTCATTTTCTCTTGCATCTCCTTCAGTTTCTCAATATCGGGAGGTGTGTTAGGAGGGAATTTTGGTCTGTCAATTTTTGGAAGACGTATAACCTTAAACGGGATTTTCACCTCGGGAGTAGATTTAGAGGTGGTTTTAACAATCAATTCCTTATCTTTCAAACTTTCATTCATCGGGATATCTTTAACCAGTAATAAATAATCAGAAGGTGCACGTTCTTTAACTTCTACCTGAATTTCAGGAGTTGGTGGAACTACCTCTGTAATCTGAAACTCTTTTTCACGACCTGCTTTAACGCGTAGATATTGCTGTGTTTTTGCATTCGGGTCTTCGTCGTCTACACGAACATTAATTGTATCAGGAGCGACATCAATAGGACCGATAGAACGTCCATAAACAGTCACTGTAATTTTCTTGAATGAATTTACAGCGTTGGGGTCTTGTCCTGGTTTTTGTGGAAGTGTCGCATCTGTCTCGATATACAAAGGTTTATTAAATGTTATTCCTGGTTCAATAGGTTTTGTAGGTGTTAACGTGATTTTATAATGTTTACCTTGTTCCACCGTCTCTAAAGTGTGTTGAAACTCGGGAAGTTGTGACATGTCAACGTTAGTAATGTTGAAGGTTAAAGTGGGAATATTTGATTTTATTTCTATCGTTTGAGGTTGGGGCATATCCTCCATAATTTGCCCTAAATTAATAACACGTGGTTCAACCAAGATGGCGGATGTTGCAGTTCCTTTCAAGGTTAATGTCAATTGCGGTGTTGCTGGGTCATTAGAGTCAACTGTAATTTGTTTTGCAATAGGTCCTTGTCTTCCTGCTAAGGTAAGTGTTGCTTTTATTTTTGTAGTATCGCCTGGCGCAATCTCTTTTTTCTCAGGCTGGGCTACTGTGCATCCACAGGTTGTCTTTACATTTGAGATTTTCAGAAGTCCATCACCTGCATTTTTGATAACGAATTCATGTTCTACCTTTTCATCATTACTGCGTTCACCGAAATCAAATTCAGGTTCATCACACGTAATTTTTGGAGTTCCACCAGTCGATTCCACCGAAGCAGTTGCCTCTTTCTGAGCAGGGGGTTGCTGTGCCTGTGGTTTTTCAGCAGGTGCCTCTTTCGCTGGTGATGGTGCAGGAGTTGTCTGTGCTGGTTTCTGTTCTGGCGTGGGTGGAGTTGGTGTAGGTGTGCTCTTCTGCCCACCGCAAGAACTTAATAAACCAATCATTAAAAACAGAACAAACAGCCCGAGAAAAACTTTTAAACCCTTACTCATAACATTTACCCTTTCTGGTTAAGATTTAATTATTATGGTTAATTGTATTCAGAATAAACTCTGAACAATAATAAAAAATATACCCTACTAAAAAGTAGAGATTTTTTAGTAGAAACGATTCTAATATACAATATTGTTGACATTAGATTAAAATCAAAGGAAAGTCAAATGAAATGTATCCTAAAATCTATTTTCCTATTATTTTTACACCTTTCAATTATTGGTTATACAGATGTGATCATTGGCAATAGTTATATATTATCCCAATCGGGTGCATATTGTTGGTTTCAGGATCCACGTGCCGTATTTGTAGAAGGGAAATTTCTTAGAACCTACGTCGGTTGGGTAACTGCAGATGGTAAACTACAAGTAGGTTATTATGACCATAAAAGTAGAGAAATAAAAGTATATACCATAAGGGAAGATTGGGACATTGACGACCATAACGTCCCCTCTTTTCTTGTCCTACCTGACTTGAGGTTAATGATTTTCTATGCAAAGCATAATAAGGAAAATCTATATGCCCGCAGGACACTCCGCCCTGAGGATATTTCTGAATGGGAAAGCGAAATCATCGTTTCCAACATGAGTAAAGTTACGTACAGTCACCCCGTATTTTTAGCTAAAGAAAACCGATATTATGTTTTCTGGCGAGGTGAAAGTTGGAAACCTACCTTTGCTACGTCTGTAGACGGGATACACTGGTCAGAACCTAACATTTTATTCCAAGATAAAGGGAAAGAATCAAAGGATATTCGACCTTATCTTAAAGTAGTTTCTGACAATAAAAAAACGATACATTTTGCATTTACAGATGGACATCCAAGAAACGAGCCTCTCAATTCTGTTTATTATGCCTTCTATAAAGAAGGGAGTCTTTACCGTGCGAATGGGGAAAAAATTGGAGCAATGGATAATCTGCCAGTGCCTCATTCCGCTTGTGATAGGGTCTATGATGCTAAGACAACAGGGGCTCGGGCTTGGGTTTGGGATATTGCACTAAATAAGAAGGGGAACCCAGTGATTGTATATACACGATTACCAGAAGAGACGAAACATTATTATCATTATGCTTTCTGGAATGGTACACAGTGGGAAGACCATGAAATAACTCTTGCTGGACCGTGGTTTCCCGAAACTCCAACAGGGAAAAAGGAAACGGAACCCCACTATTCTGGGGGAATTTCTTTAAATCACGCAAACCCTAACGAAGTGTATTTGTCGAGAAAAGTAGGTGAATTTTTTGAAATCGAACGATGGCGTACTGAAGATGGGGGTAAAACGTGGACGACAAAGTCAATAACGACAAATTCGTCTTGTATCAACGTTAGGCCTATTGTGCCTTGGGGCTATAATAAAGAGGTAAGCCATATCATCTGGATGCGCGGACATTATAAAAGTTACACCCAATTTAATACTGCTATTGTTTGTTGGTTTGACGAATAAAGATGCATGTAGGTCAGTGTCAAACTTAAGAATAATATTATCGTTTTTAATCATATCTATGGTTATGTTACTCGGGTAGTTTGACTTGTTAACAGGCTCTTGATATACTTTTTAATTTTACAAATTATTAAAAACAAAGATAAGGGGATATATATTTGGGAAATTCTATAGTAACCTGCGGGATTGATTATGGTACGACTAATACCAGTGTTGCTATTGTAGATGAAAAAGGCAAAGAACATGTTTTAGATTTAGATGAAGATAATGACCCTTCCACATCTCTTCCTTCATTGGTCTATATAGGTTCAGATGGGGCTATTTTTACAGGGAGAAAAGCGGCCAATATTTTTATTGAGCGAAATGTCGGTCGGGAGGTTATCTTAAAATCGGAAGAGACGGGCATAGAAGTGTCTGTTATAAGTCGTGGTGAGCCCGATAAAAGCGAGTTCTACAATCCAAATTTAACTGACCCTGACCTACTGGAATCTATCTCGATTAGAACACAGGTAGATGTTAACCTGCCAGGCCGTTTATTTCAGTCCTTGAAAACACAATTGAAATATGTGAATTTTAAGGGGACAGATGTCTTCGGTAAACACTACCAAATTGAGGAATTGGTATCGTTAATACTAAAACGATGCAAACAAAAAGCAGAAGAGGCATTAAAAGCACCTATTGATGTCGCGGTTGTGGGAAGACCCGTTCATTTTTCGATGAATGAATTTGAAGATGAAATAGCAGAACGACGCCTTCGGAATGCAGGTTTAATTGCAGGTTTTAGTGACGTCGTTTTCTTCTATGAACCTGTTGCCGCCTCTGTAGAGTATATTAGCACCTCGGAAACCGAAGAGAAGATTGTTATGGTTGTAGATATTGGTGGGGGGACTTGTGATGTGTGTATCATGAAATTTGAGTCTGCGGATACAGTGGAAGAGCGGTTGAAACGAAGTCAAGTATTGGCTGTATCTGGTGATACGGTTGCTGGCGATATGATTGATAAAGAAATTATAAGGAAACGACTTTTCAGCTACTTTGGAAGTAATGCCCGCTATGGACCTACCCGTTTACCTCTCCCAAAAAATATTTTGAACGTTGTTCTGGATTGGCAGAATCTATACCGCTTGAATACAGAGGAAACCATAAATTGGCTTATTGCAGTAGAAACATTTAGCGACCAACCTGAGGCTATCCGAGCCTTGCGAATGTTAATTCAAAAAAACTGCGGTTATCCATTATCGCTTGCTGTTGAGAATGCAAAAAAAAGACTAAGTTTTTTTGAAGAATCCATGATCCAATTTCAGTATGATGAATTGTTTATACAGGAGATGATTAACAGAAGCGAATTTAAAACTATTATCGAGGATATATTAGAGCAAATACAGGAATTACTTATTGAGGCAGAAGATAAAGCAGGAGTGAAACCAGAACAGATTCACCTTGTTCTAACTACTGGCGGGACATGTCTAATTCCAGCAATTCAACAAATGTTAAAGGAACGTTATAGCCCAGAAAAAATTGTCCTTCGTGACACATTTACCAGTGTAGCCCGTGGATTAGCGGTGGTTAGCCGTTATCTATAAATCAATTTCAATATTTTTAAATCTAAACATCAATTGAGGTCTTTAAATGAACATGCCCGATGCACACACCACTACAAAGGTTCGTTTAATTCAAACAACTGCAGGCGATTGGGAGCGAGAACGATATTCACGGAAACAAAATTTTATTGAAGCCATGACTGTTATGCTCGTTATTTTATGTGCCTTGTGGCTTGTGGCTTATCCATTTGGGGTTGTTTTACAAATTAAGTCCATAAATGTATTAGTAAATCTTCTATTAGTTTTTGGGGGTGCTTATTTGCTATTAGTAGCACCTGCTGTACATAAAGACACAACACAATCGTGGGGATTGGGTAATCCAATGCAGTATTGGCGACTTGTATCTACAGGTTCTGTATACCGACGAATAGCAATTATTGTTATCTCACTAATCGTTTTCGTTGGATTAAATATTATCAATTACCAACAATGGTACCATGTAGCACGGTTTTTCCAACTCCAGGTAATAATTCGTTTCTTTGGTTTTCAGGTAGACGTATATAAACTTCCGACACAGTTTCCTGGTGTGATATTCGTACTTGTGTTTGGAAGTGTCATCTCATTCTTAATCACGTTTTGTGCTATCCGATACGACAATTTTCATACTGCCTTTCGCACTGCAATGATTGTATCCCTTCCATTGTTATTTGTTATCTTTATTTCTGCGTATATTCAACGTGGTTCGTCAGCCTTTGAGCATTTAAGCGTATCGCAATGGGCTTTGGGTGTGTTTGGGTATGTTTTTTGGGGTTTTGTCCAACAGTTGTTGTTTAGTTCCTACTTCGGCACACGATTTCGCAAAGCGTTTGCTCCTTCCACACATTCCGAAAACGTGATCACTGGAAAAAAGCAGTTAATTAAAACATTATATTTTGGGATATTAGGTGCTTTAGGAGCCATTGCCTTTGCTTTTATAAGTATATCCATTGCTTATGGACCAGAGGCGATTCCTTCACCGTCTATCTGGGCACGCCTTGCTCTATGGTTGGCAGTCTTCTTTTTCCCTATGGGGCTTGTCTATGGATATTTTTATTGTAGGGATAAAAAAAGGATGTTGGTAGCGACATTAAGTGCATCATGCTTCGGAATGATTCACATCGATTCTTACGGACTGGTGGCTGCAACATGGATTTTAGGGATTGTATTAGTCTATGTTTTTATGGAAGATAGAAATCGTAATCTTGTGGCCCTGGGTTTTATCCATGGATTGTTAGGGAGCACTTTAGGTACTCTGTTTTCAAAAAGTAATGCTGGCGTTTTAGAAATTGATTATTCTGTGGGTCCCTGGAATGTGGAAAATCCCACTTGGGGCACAATGATTATACCTGTTGTTGTTATCCTTATTTATATTACGATTTTAGTAGCGTATTTGAAAAAAGCACCTGAAGCACACGAAGGATAACACCAAGCTTATCTAATTGCTCTTTTCTAACATATTTGAGATAGTCTGGAAAACTATTTATTGCTTTGGCAATTCAACTGTATTTGTGTCAGTTTGCTCTTCCGCAGGTTTAATCTCTAACAGTTCTACCTCAAATTGAAGTAAGGCATTTGGTGGGATACGTTGATTTCCATCTTTGCCATAAGCGAGATTTGGCGGGATGTAAAGCATCCATTTCGAACCTACAGGCATAAGTTGTAAGGCTTCAACCCAACCTTTAATAACACGGTTTAGAGGGAATGTTGCAGGTTCACCACGGTCATAAGAACTATCAAACTGAGTACCATCCATTAAGGTTCCTTTGTAATGAACAGTTACCGTGTCCGTTTCTTTCGGTTTCGGTCCTGTTCCTTCTTTTAAAACCTTATATTGAAGCCCACTTGGAAGAGTGACGACACCTTCCTTTGTTTTATTTTCTTCTAAAAACTTATTTGCTTCCTGCTCATTCTTCACTGCTTCTTCTTCTCGTTTCTTCATCTGGGCGTTCATTAAGTTCTGCTGGAAAGAACGGATACAATTTTGCATCTCTTCCTCAGTCATCGCTATTTCTTTGTTTTCTAAAACATCGTTGATGGCTCGAACTAACATATCTAAGTTTGGTTTTGTATCTAACATCTGGAATGTTTTTGCAACATTAACACCTAAGGTATAACAAAGTTTGTCCACATCTGTTTCAAATTTTGGCTTTTCCGATTTCGGCTCATCTTGAGCTAATACTAAACCACTGAACAACATAGCAACACATAGAACAACACTTGAAACAATCATTAAACACTTACTTTTTTCCGACATTAACATGTAGTTATCTCCTTTAAAATGGCTTATTTTTAAATTTACTGGGAAGTCTCAACCATAAACGAAACAGCCCAATTTTACATTAGCATACTCCTAATCCCATGCAGAAATCAAATCCTTCATTTTTGGGTTCATTTTGTAATGTGTGTAATGTAAATGCTAAATAAATATTAAGAGGATAAAACGAGTTATTTCAGAATTCAAAAATAAAGGAATTACTTAACAATTTATGTGGAGTTTTAAAAAGATATATCTTCTGCTGTCACGAATATGAAATTATGAAAGTGATAAAATCAAGATGATTTGTTTTTGTGGTTTTTGTTAAACTTTATTTGGAATAGTTAGAATAATAATAAATATTAACAAGGAGTTGTTTATGAGTTATCAGTTTTTAATTACTGAAAAGGTTAATTCCTGTTTTTGGATTACATTAAATCGGCCTAAGGTTAATGCTCTATCCCGTGAGTTGTTGGCTGAAATTTATCATGCGATTGAAGAAGCAGAGACAAGTCCTGATATTAAGGTTGTAATAATTACGGGAGGAGAAAGTAAGTTTTTTGCAGCTGGGGCAGATATTCCAACCATTGCTCAGGATTTAGATGACCCGATGGGAGAAGGGAAAATGTTATCCCAAGGAATTAAAACGATGAATCGGATAGAGGCATGCTTAAAACCTGTTATTGCGGTAGTAAATGGCTTTGCATTAGGTGGTGGATGCGAACTTGCATTAGCATGTCATATCCGTATAGCTTCGACCAATGCTAATTTTGGACAGCCAGAGATTAACTTAGGTATTATCCCTGGTTGGGGTGGAACGTTCCGATTACCACGGGTTATTGGAGAAGGAAGAGCAATGGATTTATTGTTAACAGGTAGAAGTATCACAGCAGATGAGGCTCTAAAATATGGGTTAATTACTAAATTGGTAGCCCCTGAAGAACTAAAGAAAACTGCACTGGAATTAGCAGACCTTCTTGCCAGCAAGCCTCCTGTTTGTATCCGCCAACTTATTAAGTTACAGCAAAAGCGTATAGCAGACCCTGCCCATGCTTGTGAACTTGAGAAATTAGCCTTTGAACGATGTGCCAAAACGACAGATGCTCGTGAGGGAATTGAAGCCTTCTTAAATAAGAGACAGCCTCAATATAAGGGTCGATAAAAAGAAGTTAAGAATATTATAATTTCATCTTTCCATTACATTATATTGCTATTTGTGCTGATTTGTGTTAGATATAATTAAAAATACAAATTATATATAACGCTATTCTGATACGGTATTAAAATAAAATGATATATTTATAATATCTGTAAATTTATTTATTGGTAAGGACATTTGTCCTTTTTGTTTGTTCAGTCGATTCTTAATGATAGGTAGTGCTAAAATAGGAAAGTAAACCCTGAGACCGAAAGATGAAAAATTATTATTGGAAGCTTTTTTTATACGTCAAAAAAATTTTTTTGTGCATTACCATACTTCTAATTCTAATCTACCCATTGAAAGCATATCCCTTGAAAGCAGGGTCTGCCAAGGCGGAGATTACACCTGATTTAGGTGTGCCATTAAATGGGTATGGTGCACGGTTAGGGAAAGGTGCACGTGCCGTTCATGACCCACTCTGGGTACATGTCCTTTATTTGAATGATGACCAAACAGAGGTATTTATTGTATCGTTAGACCTTTGTGTTATTGACCGTGAACTTCGTGACCGCGTTATTGCAATGGCACCTGACAATATTTCACCTACAAACATTATCATGACCGCAACGCATACACATAATGGCTTTGGTGGAATGTGTAAGTATTACCCAATTCGATTTGTTTCAGGAAGATACATACCCGAACTAATTGAACGTACTGCACGAATTATTGCCCAAACCCTTCGAGAAGCGAAAAATAACGCAAAAAATGCAGTATTAGGATATGGGACTATCCAGCAGACAGATTTAACATGTAACCGACGCTATTCAGGTGGTCCTATGGACCCTCAAGTCGGTTTTATCGTTTCGGAAGATGCAAATGGGAATGAGATTGCTATTGTAGCGAATATGGCAGGTCACCCAACGTCTATTGGTGATGAGGATTTTTTCTCCTTCTCTGCTGATTATCCAGGCTATTTTTATCGTGAAATAGAAAAATTAGCCAGTCCAGGATGTGTACCCCTATTTTTGAATGGAGCGGAAGGAAACCAAACTATTCAAGCACCAGAAAATACTTCAGGGTGGGCAAGAACAGAGAAGGTAGGTCAATTATTAGCCCAACGGATTTATGACGCTCAAAAGAGCATACCGTTTTCAGATGTAAAACTAAAATTCAATTCACAAGAAATTGATTTGCCCATGAGCATTGCTGAGTTTTTCCCAAAAAAAATAGTGTTCCAATCATTACAGATCAATGACCTCGCGATTTCTTTCTTTCCTGGTGAGCTATGTGTTGAATATGCACTTCAGTTAAGAGAACTTGCGATTATGGCAGGGTTCAAAGCCCATTTTACTGTGGGCTTGTCTAATGATTACCTTTTATATTTTGTGCCCAAGCACCTTTTATTTGACCGCACTTATGAAGCAGGGATGCATTTCTTTGGACCGCAAGCGGAACAATGGGTTATTAATTCCTGTCTTAACGTATTAGGAGCGGAGCAGTTCAAACAGCAGATAGATAACACCACTCTACCTGAGAGAGAACAGACAGATATTGGGATAAGTATCATGCGGTTAACTGGAACACCTTACCAGAGAGGACTTACACGGGGAAGATTATATAAAGAGATTGTTCAGAAACGATATGAACAACTTATTTTATCCCCAGTAAAAGAAGGCAAATATCTGCCCGAAGAAGGATTATTATCTTCCTTGCCAACTTCATGGATTGATGCAAGTAGTATTATCCTACCAGCAATGGCTATTAGCATTCGTCCATGGGCTTCTATGGTGCATCCAGATGTAATTGAAGAGCTGACAGGTCTTTCTGACGGGACAGAAGTAGCCTTCGATAAAATATGGCTTTTACAAAATGCACTCAATATAAAAACTGCCCAGACTTATAACCCATTATTTGACACGCCTTTATGCACTGCTATCGCAGTATTTGGAGAACGCGCTGGAGCAAAAGATTTATTGATAGGGCATACAATTGACTGGGCTGAAAGTGAAACGCCAACTGTTTTTTACCATCAACCAAACGATGGTATTAAGTTTGTAGAAGTAAGTTTCCCATGGTTTTATGGTACCTTATGTGGGATGAATGAAGCAGGAATTGTACTATCAGTCACACGTGATACGAGCAAATTGGATTTATCTGAGAAAAACCCAGGACCTGAATTTACATTGAAACATATCTTGTCAAAGTTAACAAACTTTGAAACTGTGATTAGTGAAGTAGAAAAAATAAAATTTCCAGCTGGGTATCACACTATCATTGCTGGTAAAAGCGCAAAAGGAAAATGGGTAGCCCAAACGTTCCCCTCACATCCTTCGGAAGATATTTCTACGGAGGCATTGAAAAATCAAGGTGTTGTATTGGGGTGTGGTTCATTAGTGTCTTCATCTGAAACTACAGTAAAGAGATATTCGATATTACTTAAGAAGGTTGAGGAGGAGCGAATTATAAGTACGGACGAATTAAAAGCCATAATGACATTTTCTGATGAGGAGGACGTTTCACTTCCTCAGATATGGAATGAACAAAGTAGGTGCACTGTAATTTTTGAACCTACTGAAAAAAAGATATGGATAACGATAAGAAGAGATGATGGAAAACCATCAAGTTATATATCAATGGAGTTAAACAACTAAAAACAGATATGAGCGAAACGTTACGGGTATATTCAACCCCGAAATATGGTACGCGAAGGCATAGCCGAGGAATTTTTAAGTTTTTACTTAATCTATTTATTGTGTTGATTTTACTTGCAATTATTTTAACCCTCTGGCTATCAAGAGATTCATATCCTGCAGAAAATTTTATTCCAAAGCAGACAAATTTCCAGATTTTCAGTCCTCGATTAATGCAAAATCGGATGCTTCTCGCAAATACGCCGTTATGGAACTTAGTTGAACCAAATTCTCCAGCTATAAAGGTAAAGCAGTTATTATCAGACCAAGAGCAGATTCCTTTATGGGTCGTCAAACATTTAATCTATGACTTCTTCTATTTTTCTATTAATGATCTCGATACATTTAATGATTATTTAATTATCGTTCGCTTATCCAGAGTCGGCTGTGTCCTTGAAACGTTATTTACCTTATCCCACACAGTAGAAACAGATTGGGCAGGTGGGTTAAATTTAAAATTTTTACCTGACCAAAAACTTTATTACACACGAAAAGGACGAGTTCTATTATTATCTCCAAACAGGCAAACAATGATTAATTCCATTACCCAAGATATCAGAACGCAATCCGAAACAATCCTTTCTGCAGAAATCTCAAAAAATCAGGAAAAACACCTCGCATGGGGGACAATAAAAATACCTTGGGAAAATATAAAATCTTTAATTCCCGAAGTAAAATTCTATATAGGATTAACAGAAACTCAGTTAGGTGTGAAAAGTGAAGCCACTATCCATCCTGACCCTGAAAAACCATGGACTTTATTATTAGCTCAATTAATTTCAAAACCTATTCGGGAACCGATAGAGGGCTCATTTTCATGTGCAATTGACACAGGAGTCCCCTTAAAGACATGGATTCGGGCTTTTGAAACAATTCCTACAACAACGGATATACTTGTTCCTCCAATAGAAAAAGAAATTTCTCTATTGGATTGGATAAAAACCTTTTCTCCTTTAGTCAATAATCAGTTCTATCTTTCGCTGGATGGCTTTTATGTAGATGAAATTATCCCGTTTATGCCTAAATATTGTATAGTTGCAACAACACAGCCCAATATATGCGAAAGTTTTACCCAATCACTTACACGTATAAATGTGAACATATTGGGAGAAAAAAATAAAATATTGCCGACTGAGAAAGCAAATGAATTTATTTTCCCGATGTTCGGAAGTTCGCAGACAGATTTACATATTAATTGCTCAGAGAATCAACTAATCTTTTATACCAATGCGGAACTTGGAAACTTACTTACTGAGCACCTCAAATCCCAGATATCTAACCAAGAAAACAGTTCATCTTTTATCCTCCAGTTGAAACCTGAAAAACTAATAACGGAGTTTGAAAATTCTTTACTACCATTACAAGAGTCAAACATGTTCAAATTTCGTAACCCTGAGAAAATAAATAATCTGTTCAGTAAAATCAAGATATTCAAAGAATTTAAGATTAAAATCAACCTAAATCAGGGGCAGGTTAAGGCAATAAGTATCTTAAATTTTGGTACTGAAGTAAGTCAAACAAATATGGAAAGTTCAAAACAAAAATAACATATATTGACACAATTTAGCAAGTATAAGGTATAATTTTAATAATAGAGATATAAAATATTGACAAAAAAACTTGATTTTTAATTTTAGATATGTTAAATTATTTAAAGACTTTATATATATCGTTAAGTATAAAATGGATTTATAGTTAAGGAGTTATGTTGTGAATGATGACTGTTGTTATGGTAAAGCCTTCCTATCAGTAGGTTGTAATCGTGATTTGTTTCTCTCCAATCTTTATCAATTTATCGAGTTTTCCATCGAAGACGATATCATTAATGAAATGATACAATACCTATGCGAATTTTCACCCCATCACATTAAAGTGCTTCATAAAAATATCTTGCAAAAACGTGAGATTGAGCGACATGTTTGGATTGAGTCTGAAAAGCATGGTAGAGACATGAAATACGAAGCCACCTATGAGTGGATTATAAAGTATGCCCCCATATTTAATAATTGGTATGAACAAGAATACGGGAGTAAGTTTCGTTATTTCTCTCTTGTAGCCAGCGTTTCAAATTAAATTACATCCTTTAATAATACACCGACCTTCGTAATAACATGTTTCGTTAATTATGTATGCATGTTTTGTCCCTTTTGTTGTAGAATATAGGGAGGATATATAAAGGGATAGTTATGACTAATTGCAACACACGAAATACAATAATTCTCCTCGCCATATTCATATTTACATTGCACCTGTTTTTAGCGGGGGAAAACATAGTCAAAGTAAAGGTCATAGAAATTTCTGAAGGAGACCTGTTTACTGCTCAAGGTATCGATGATTCACAAGAATTCAAGATAAGAATATACGGTATAGATAGCCCTGAACAAGGCCAAAACTATTTTGAGGAGGCAAAAAAAATTCTTTCAGACCTTATAAAAGATAAAGAAGTAAACATTGATATTTTGACACAAGATAGTATCGGCAATAAGGTTGCTCATGTTCAGACAGACGATGCTACTAATGTTGAAGAATTGATGGTTAAGGAAGGTTATGCGTGGTGGGATGAGGAGAACGCAAAAGAAGCAATTGAACTGAAAAAACTTTGTGCAGAGGCTATTCGACAGAAAAAAGGTTTATGGGCTGATATGTCTCCATTATCTCCATGGGATTATCGTAGAGGTAAAGGGTTAGCACAGATAACCTATAAAGTGGAAAAGAAAGAAGAGAAGAAAACGGAAGAAAAAGAGGAAAAGAAGGTGCTAAAAGCCAAGGGGAATGAAGTATACAAAGGCACATTTTCTACTTCGAATGCACCCTTTGTAGATGTTTCAAAAATCAATTTTAATGAAGTAAAAGTAGACCCAAATGAATTGTTAAGCAAGCATCTGCCTACAGTGGCAAAAGATTCGTCAGGAAATGCTATCGGCTTGGCAGTCCCAAATATTAACCAAATCCCTTATGCTAATGCTCTTGGTTTCCAAGATGGTGATATTATTTCGTCTGTGAATGGTATTCAAATAAATGACTTCTCTCAAATTATGCCAATATATGAACAGCTTAAAGGTGTGAAGGAATTATCTGTTCAGGTAATACGGAATGGAAAGCCGATAACACTTAATTTCCGCCTCCCCTAAATTGTATCAAGGTTTACACCTGAATTTTTGCACTTATTTTTTATAAGCATCACTAAGGAATTGGGACATTAATCTTTTTTGCCAAAATCATATCTAATTCCTGCGGAAAGTCTATGTTCCCAAGGTTCAATGCGTCGTTCTTGATGTTCGCTATCGTAATCATTGGATAAAGTTAGGTCGATACTTAAATTTTTAGAGACAGGTGTTACGAGAGTTGTGAGAGAGCAAAGCCGGTAATTATCAATATGTTCGAGATTAGGTTCAAACGTTAGTGAGTGAGACAATTCTGAATTAAATATCTTTCTTGTATAGTTGCTCCCAAGTTTTAAGCTGGTATAATCCTGATTTGTCTTTTCATTATTGCCTAATGGATTTAACATGTTGATTGTTCCCCCAATTATATCCCCCAAACTTGTTATATCTTCTGGAGACTGAATTAATCTTTGGGAAGCCTGTGTAATTTTGTTAAGTCCATCTTGAAAATTTTGTTCCTTAACCTTATCCTTTTCATAAGGGACATAAGGAAGCCATTCTTCGTGGGTTAACATTAACGCACCTTCCAGAGCCCATGTCTGACGTGGTTGTGAAATAATTTCATATCCAGTCCCACCACCTATTTGCCCCCGCAAACCTAATTTTCTGCTTTCATCTCGTTCCGCATTTGTGTCTGTATATATATACCACTTCTCTTTAGGGTAGTATTGATAACGAAACTTTCCACCATATCTACGAGTATTAATCTGTTGTTCCACTTCTCCATAGGCACCGTCTAATTCTATATTTATCGAATCCTTTCTCTTTCTTCCAGAAATAGCGATCCCGCTTTCCATAGTTATAGTGTCCGTTGTTCCTTTTTGAAGTGTAGCGGAGGCCCGAATGTTTCCTGACCATTTCCGTTTATCTTTCTGAATAAGTGGGTCTCCTTCTGCATCTTCATTTGTTGATAAAGGTGCAATCTTTTTTACTTCTTCCCATAGAATTGTCTTTTTCTCTTTCCCTTCCTGAACAATATATTTATCTCCCGATACATGCAGTGTTCCTTGAAAGGTTTCTCCTGACGAGTAAGTCACCTCAACAAGCGAAGTAGATTCTATTTTCTTTATATCTTTACGTTTTATAGTCAAAACGCCCGCAATGTCTGTATTGATAACCAAATAATTCTCATTAATCTCTACAATAGTTCCTGTAAGAATATCGCCATTAGAAAACTCAACACGGTCTGCATAAGTAATTTCTTGCAAGAAGATTACAAAGAAACTTGTCAAAACCAACAAATATGCTCGCATATATTTTCCCTATTTCTGCTTTGATTTGTAACTGTGCTGTTTAATCAAATAAACGAAAATGTATAGGTATTTATTTAACAATCCCTAATTAGATAAAACAAACCATAAGATAAAGTTAACAAAGGTAAGCAAAAGAAGTATAATTATCTTGCTGGATATTATAAAATATTAAAGTAACTATTCAATATTACTTAATCTCGATACTATCTTGGAGTAGTTAAGAAACGTATAAACAATAAATAGTTTTTTAAGGAAGGTTTTGTATTTTATGGAATGGGAACGATTGAAGGGTAAAATCTCAAATGTAGTTTTGTTGGGAGTCACCTATGTTGCCCTTCACAGCTTATTATTTCTTTTCTATGAATTATTTTCATTATATTTAGGTCTTTCTGGTGAAGGATTCCCTGATAGTCTTATCCTTTCTGTAATAGACATTATAAAAGAGATTATCTTATGTGCTATTCTGGCGATTATCCAATCTATTATTTTTTCACGATTAGGAGTTTTGTTAGATTTCCCCGTATGGCGTTGTAAGAGTGACCTTGAGGCATTGCGCCGTTTCTTTCTGCTCTGGTTCGGTGTAAATATTGCTTTGATTACAATAACAAGGGTTTCAGTTGTATTAGTAGATTATGGTTACTCAAACCTTGCCGATTTATTTAGTGTCTTAGGAATTATTGCAAATATTATATATTTGCCCTTATCTATCTGCTGGATGTATTCAGGGGAAAAGTTATCGGAGGATGACCCAATGACACGTCCTTTTCGTGCCATCACAAGGCAGTTCGGTGAGACAGTCGGGATGTGGGTTATCATCGCCATGTCGTTATTTACTTCATTATTTGTCCTTAGTTTGCCAGTGTTCGAGGAACAAACTATTTTAACAGCCCTCCTAAAGACAGTTATAATTATTCCTTTAGCGGCTGTAGATATTATTGTTTTTTGTTGGACATGGTTATTATGTATTCAATGTCGAATGCAAGGATTAGATGAAGATTATTCATTAGACGAATGGTAAAAAGGAGTCTTGTTTGGAATGAAAGCAATTATTCTTTGTGCAGGTAAAAGCACACGGACTTACCCGCTCACTGTAACACGTCCAAAACCACTACTCCCTCTATTAAACCGACCTATTATTGAATTTCAATTAGAAGGACTTTACTCTTTTGTTGATGAGTTTATTCTCGTTGTTGGGTATCGTCAGGAAATGATACAGCAACGATTGGGCGATAACTGGAAAGGGAAAAAGATTACTTATGTTATTCAGGAAGAACAGCGAGGAACAGGACACGCTGTATTGATGTGCGAAAAAGAAGTTCAAGGACCATTTATTGCGATAAATGGAGATGACCTCTTTGACCCTAACGATTTGAAAAATCTTGCCCAGCAAAAGCGTCCTTCCGCATTAGTAAAAGAAGTGCCAAATCCCAAAGATTACGGAATATATGAACTTGATAGTGATAACAAAGTAAAAAAACTTGTCGAAAAACCGAAAGTTATATTCTCCAACATTGCAAATATCGGTGCTTATCTTTTTACATCAGAGATTTTTCCGATTCTACATAATACACCTTTATCTGAACGCGGAGAAATTGAAATTACTTCTGCAATACAAATAATGGCGGAACAAAAGGGTTTCTGGGTATTACCAGCGGAGGGATATTGGCTACCTATTGGCTACCCGTGGGACTTGCTTCGGGCTAACGCTTTTTTGTTAGACCGTATAGAAGAGCCTAAGGTCTTGGGAACGATAATGTCAGGTGCATGGATCGAAGGAAAAGTCTTTATTGATGAAGGGACAGTTGTTCGGCCAGGTAGTTATATTGAGGGACCAGCTTACATTGGGAAAAATTGTATGATAGGTCCGAACTGCTGGATAAGACCTTATACAACTATCGGGGATAACTGTCGTGTTGGTCAGGCTTCTGAAATAAAAAACTCGATTTTATTTAACCATGCCTATGCCCCTCATCAGAATTATGTTGGTGATAGCATTTTGGGTGAGGGGGTCAACCTTGGATGTGGAACGGTAACTGCAAATGTCCGTCATGATGGACAAGCACCTAAATCCGTTGTGAATGGTGTCTTGATTGAAACAGGATTAAAAAAGTTAGGAGCGGTTTTAGGAGATAATGTCCACACAGGAATCTTGACTGCAATTTACCCAGGTCGCAAAATGTGGCCTGGCACATTTACACGACCAGCAGAGATAGTTGAGCGAGACATCATTGGTGAAGAAAATGGCTAATAAAGGATAAAAAAAGGATGAAAATAGTATTTTTCGGGAACGCCACTGAAAAAATTGCCGCTATCAGATATCGTGTACAAAAATTTGCGGATATGTTTGAAGCGGAAGGGCACCAATGTGTAATTTGCTTACATTCTTCTGTGGATTTCTACCTAAAATATTTTGAGAACCAACCAAAGTATAAAAAAGCAATTTATTGGCTATGTGTGTGGTTTAATCGCTGGTTCCAACTACGACACATTTTTAATGCAGATGTCATATTTTTAAGAGGACCTATATTTAAATACGGACCACCCATATTTGAATACATCATCCATGTATTTAATAAAAACATGGTTTTTGATATTGACGATGCGGTATGGGAAAAACCAGCTTTCGTAAACAATTTTTTACTTCGTTTTGTTGATTTTGATTGGGCTAAAAAGATGTGCAAAATATGTGCGGGAGCAGTCGTTGGCAATCGTTATCTGGAAGAACATGTGAAACCATGGGGAGCCAAGAAAATCGTTATCGTTCCTACATGTATTGATATGGAAAAGCATCAACAAAAGAAAGATTACCCAAAACATAATAATCCAGTAATTATAGGTTGGACAGGGCTACATACTAATTTAGGATACCTGGATATACTCAAAGACCCTTTGAAAGAGTTATCTAAAAAATATCCGATACAATTGTTTATTGCCTCTAATGGCTTGGATTACAATATGGATGGAGTAAATGTTGTATTCGAAAATTGGAAATTTGAAAAGGAATTTGAATATCTACAAAAACCGGATATCGGTTTAATGCCACTGATAGATACACCACGGGCACGAGGAAAATGTGCCTTTAAGGCGTTGCAATACATGGGTGTGGGGACACCTGTTGTTATCTCACCTGTGGGGATGAATGCAGAAGTAATAGAGGATGGCGTTCACGGTTTCTTTGCACAAACCCCCGAAGAGTGGTATGACCGATTAGAAAGGTTGATAATGGACCCAGATTTACGAGAACAAATGGGCAGAAAATCGCGACAACGCGTTATAGAATTATATTCATTTGAAGCAAACTATCCTCGACTGAAAGAATTCCTATTGGATATTGCAAAGGGATAAACCAAATGAAAGAAACAAACAATCCGGATGTGGCTCTGGCGTGGGAGTGGATAGAAGAATTAGATAACTGGATTGAAGAAAACGGCTTGTATGGCTATGACCGTTTCGATGTAAAAGACCATCCTCTATTTCGTTCCGTACAGACCATTCCTCTTCTACGCAAATTAAGTTCCGGCTATTCTGAATTATTTCCTAAATTTACACGATGGCTCCTGCGTGTGAAGAAAACAGAAAATCCTAAAGCCCATGCATTAATGGCAACGGGGTATCTGCGGTTGCACTCAATAGAGCCTGAAAAGGGACATTTAGAAAAAGCGAAAACGCATTTGTTATGGCTCCGTTCTCAAAGAACACCCGGTATTGATGGCTGGGCATGGGGATATCCCTTTGCTTATACTGGCAAAGGAGTACATGTCCCTGCGAAAACTCCTGTTAGCGTTGTTACCGCTATTGCAGGTCAAGCCTTTTTATCCGCTTATCAGATGACACAAGAAGAACAATATCTCTCCGCTATACTTGAAATTGCAGAATTTTTTACTAAAGAACTCCCTCACTGGAAACTGAAAAATGGCGGATTGTGTTTTGGCTATGCGCTTAAAGGGGACCCACGAAAAGTTCATAACGCAAACCTGCTTGTAGCAGAATATCTATATTATGTCTCCCATATTACAGGAGAGAAAATATATAAGGAGATCGCACAACCCGCATTAGAATTTTCTCTTAATGCACAAAACGAAAACGGTTCATGGTATTATGGATATTGGGAGGATGGCGACCCCTCTGAAAAAGAATTACATAAAATCATAGATAATCATCATACAGGGTTTGTTTTAAGGTCCTTATATGGAATTTATAAGTTAGAACCCAATGAAGTGCTCAAAGAAAAAATTTTGAAAGGGTTCCAGTTTTACGCTACTTTATTTGAAGAATTCGGTCAACCTTACTTTGCAGAAAATAAGAAATGGCCCGTAGATATACACGCTTGTGCAGAGGGGATTTTGTGCCCTTCAATTTTGGCTGAGGTTATTCCTGCAGCACATGTTCTTGCAGTGTTTGTTCTGCGCTGGGCATGGTTCCACATGCGGAACTTAAAAACAGGTGAGCTATATTATCGGCGTTATCCATTTTTTACATCTAAAATCACCTTTCCAAGGTGGGGCGTAGCGTGGATGTTTCGGGCTATCGCAGAATATCTATCCCGTTTCTATGAAGTCAAAGAACGGGTTGAAAGATTAAAAATGCAAGCCATCCGATGGATGGAACCCACCACTACCGCTGGAAATACATCAAATAACAATTCAACAGAAAGAACATAATTATTTATAATTTGGAGATTACCATGCTTCAGGGAATTATTAAAAAAGGAAAAGCACTGACCATTGATGTTCCTGCTCCGCAGGTAGGCAAAGGAATGGTGCTAATAAAAGTTATTTTTAGTTGCATTTCAGCAGGGACTGAATTGAGCGGACTTGCCCGCAGTAAGAAACCATTAATTCAACGGGCATGGGAACAACCGGATAAAGTAAAAAAAGTGCTCGATATATTGAGAGATGAAGGTTTTACAGTTGCCTATGCAAAAGTTAAGAATAAATTAGAATCCGGCACACCTATCGGTTATTCAGTTAGTGGTATTGTTATAGCAGTCGGTGAAGGGATTAGCCGATTTCAACCCGGAGATAAAGTTTCTGCAGCAGGTGTAGGATATGCTCATCATGCAGAGTTTGTTACTGTCCCTGAAAATCTCGTGGTTAAGGTTCCCGAGGAAGTATCGTTCGAAGAGGCTTCCACTGTAGCATTGGGAGGAATAGCAATACAAAGTATACGACGGGCAAACCTACAACTGGGTGAGTTTGGGGTGGTTTTTGGAGCAGGAATTTTAGGTTTGTTAACTACACAGATGCTCATTGCTTCCGGTATAAGGACAGCAGTAATTGATATTGACCCACATCGTTTAAACATTGCTAAAGAATTGGGGGCAGAATTGGTTATTAACTCTAATGATGAAAATCATGTTGATAAAGTAATCAATTGGAGTGATGGTTACGGAGCAGATGCAGTTATTTTTACCGCGTCTACCCAGCAAAACGAACCGTTATCTCAATGCTTCCGTATGACACGAAAGAAAGGAAAAGTTGTATTGGTAGGTGTGTCAGGTTCCGAAATTAAGCGTGAAGATATTTACTCCAAAGAATTGGATTTTCTTATTTCCACATCTTATGGACCCGGCAGATATGATACCCAATATGAAGAAAAAGGGGTTGATTATCCGTATGCCTATGTTCGCTGGACAGAGAACAGGAACATGAAAGAATACTTGAGATTAATACACAGTAAGCACATAAAACTTGACAGATTGATAGAAAAAACATACCCCATTGAACAAATTGCGGATGCTTTTGACTGTCTTTCTTCACAAATACCGCGCCCGTTAATCGTCCTTCTCCAATATGGATTACCTGAGGAAAAACCTTTACTCCCGGACATATCACAACAAATAATTCATGTGAATACGAGCTATACCCCAAAATCCGTTATTAATGTTGCTATTATTGGTACGGGGGGCTTTGCTACAAATATGCATTTACCAAACCTGGCCAAACTTAAAGATAAATATTCTATTTACGCAACTATGGACCGTTCCGCACAACAGGCAAAGTTCGTAGCAGAACAATATCAAGCCAAATATACCACAACCAATCTGGATGAAATATTAAGTGATAAGCAGGTGGACCTTGTTTTGATAACTACAAGACACGACTCTCATGCGGAATACTGTTTGAAAGCATTACAGGCAGGAAAACATGTTTTTGTGGAAAAACCCTTAGCCATATCTCAGGAGGAATTGGATAAAATAAAGGACTTCTATTTACAAGGAAGTGGGCCTAAACCTGTATTACTTGTCGGTTTTAATCGCCGTTTCAGTAAATATCTTACAGAGATAAAAAAACATACCGACAAACGAATTAACCCTTTGCTTATCCATTATCGAATGAATGCAGGACTTTTACCTCCAGACCATTGGGTTTTTGAAACAGGCGGTAGGATTATTGGGGAAGCATGCCATATTATAGATACCATTTCCTTCCTTACAAAAAGCCCCATAGAGAGTATCTCAGTAGAATCAATAACACCAACGACAGACCGATATAGCCCAGTGGATAATAAAATCGTGATATTAAAATATAAAGATGGTTCCATTGCTTGTTTTGAATATTTCTCTGTGGGAAGTACAGAATTTGGTAAAGAGTACATGGAGGTTCATTTCGATGGAAAAACCCTCGTGATGGATGATTATAAATCTTTGAAAGGTTATGGTCAGAAAATCAATGAAATACAAACTCGAACCAGCCAGAAAGGTCACTTTGAAGAACTGCTGGCCCTTCATGATTCCATAACCGGTAAAAATCCAAATTGGCCTATTCCCCTCCCTGAATTGCTCCAAACCACAGAAGCAACTTTTATAATAAAGTAATACTGTAATTCCTCTTTGATACCGACTTTATAAACTCTTTTTTACTTTAATTTAATAGGAGAATATTTTTACTTATTAGTCGGATTTTTTACTTTATAAATGGAATTCCATAACAACGAATGATGCTTCCATAAAGTATCTTTAGAACTATACACAGGAATCCCATTTTCAATTCGAAACAACTCAGGATTTAACAATACAGGATTTGTTGCTACCTTCGTAAGTACAATATCAGAAAGTATGTATTGAGAACCGATAGGACTTGATAAATCAAATTTAAATATTCGCGAAAAGAAAGTATCTTTGTAAATATTTCTATATTTGAAAGCATTAGATACAACAATATAGTCAATATCGTATTGTTTAATAAACTCTTCTTCATTTTGTTCTTTTAATAAACATGGAAGAATTTCTCCACCTACAATACCATCTGCACTTACTAATTGGGCACTCGTGTTGAACTGAAACTGTATTTCATAAATTAATATTTTGCTTTTTTCATGCACATCCAATCTCCGAATTTCTTCTGCAAAATCATTCCCTAAGATACGGTCAAAACTATACTTATAGTTTTCGGGTTTATTTAATTGCAAATGTTGATATAGAGCAAATAAAAACAGGGGCAACATAATAACAATTGCTATCTTTGAATATTTTGAAAAATGTCTTACTATTTCCATTGTAATCCATGGGAACAATACAGGGACTAATGTTAGCAAATATCTGCCTGAATAATTCATAGGGGGAAAAATAAAGTAAATAAACACCAGAAGTACACTAGTAAAAAACATAATATTTTTTATTCTATCCACGGAACGGAATTTAGAAAAATTTAGAACAACAAAGAAAATAAATAGGGGTAAGATAAAGAGTAAAGAGGGAGCAAACCGGTATAAATCACCAATGGATATAAATAATTTCTCTATATAGGAAATATTTTTGTTTTCTAAGGAACGGACAATTCGCCCTAAAAATGAGGATGGGAGAAGAGTCCCTGTCATAAAGAATAGATAGCCATAAACAACCCCAGTACTCGATATACCTACAAGAAGATATTTCCAGAAATTTTTTTTATTCTCTGAAATAAAAAAGATTGCACTAAGAAAAAACAAAAGATATTCTGGCCGAATAAGCATAGAACATCCTGCTAAAAATATACCTGTATTTTTCCAATTTATTTTTAATAAGAATAAAGCAAATGGTGGAAGAAATATTAACAATGCAGTTTCGTATAACTGGGTAGAGGATATAAAAAGAGAATAAAGAAACATGTAAGCTAAAACTAAAAACAAGATACTAAATAGATTTTCTTTTTCTGATATCGGAGATTTTTTATTGCCAATGCATATATAAACATTCAGTAGTATTCCCCCAAAAATAAAAATCTTATTCAAACAGGTAGCAAAAACCAACCATTTGTCAAAACCTAAAAGAGAATATGGAACAGAATTCAATATAACCCAAAGAGGAGAAGTTGCTCCATGTTTTACTTCATAACCGTAGGTAAAAGGCTTTTTGAAAAAGTCACGAATAAAAGTAAAATATATAGAAGCGTCCCCATGAATTCGTGTTTTGTGAAGATAAAGAACAATAAAAAGAAATATAAATGGGGTAATTGCAGATATACGATATATAATTCTTTCTTTTTTAAAAAGATAAGTATCTAAATAAAACATATTATCTCCGAGTAAGCTCTATTCCGGGAAGAGACCGATGGGAGCAGATAGAGATTGATTGATTATCGCCTGTATGTCAGAGGCTCCCAACCCATTACCGTCAACATCTATATCTTTATCAATTGGTGTAATGCCCAAAATGACCTCTACTGCAAGGTCTACATCTTCATCGTTTACTTTATCATCTCCATTAATGTCACCATCGCTCAGGGGAACATCTTGACGCGTTGCCCATCCATCAACGACCTCAACCCCATTTACACGGTAGGGAATATATCCGGGTACAGTAAAAGCAAGGTTGTATATGCCGGGTAATAATAGTCGGTGATAATTCCCAACACGCGGATGAGTAAATACGGGTTGTGTGTTCCCCTGCACTAAAACTTTTGTCCAGACAGGATTTCCCGTTTTTCTATCATATACAAGTCCTCGCACTCCTCGTAAAATACACTCTAAATAAGACAGCATAGATTCTCGATTATTATTCCACAGTGTCGGTATCCATGACCCTGCTGGAAATTTAGTATTGTATAACTCTATTGTCATTTCAATACATCCTGTAAAGCGATAATTCCAGTCTTGCATACCCCCCGTAATAACATACCATGCTGCGCCATTTGTTATCCCACCGGGAAATTGGGAACTGTTATACATAGGTGTGTTATACATAGCATATTGCGTGGCTATCCACTTCATTAGAGCATCATCTGGTGTAGGTGCTTCCACACCACTGGGTCCTCCGTCGTTATCGTAGGGATAATTCACAACCATAGCACCTGTATGAAAATTTGCGGATAGACTAAAATTATGTTCTAATGACCATCGCATAATATGCTGTGTCTCAGGTTGCCGTGTTTCAATAGATATGTTACCCCCATCATAATAAAATGTGTCAAAGTCGGTAGGATAACGAGGAAAAGAACGGTTTAAATCCACTCCGTTAGCATTATATCGTGATACCGTCTCACGTCCATCTGGATTTATCAAAGGCACAATCCATATAGAAACCTCATCAACAACATTTTTTATTCTCGTATCTGTGGAATAGTTTTGTAGAAGATATTCCGCAAAAAGCAAACACAATTCCGTTCCAATGGGTTCATCTCCATGTATTGTGGAAATATACTTAAACTCTGGTTCATCTTCTTCTATATCTGGGTTATCTGTAATGTGAAGTGCCCATAACTCTCGCCCCTGTACAGATTGTCCCAATGAAGTTAGGCGGGTAAGATCTGGATACGTATTAGTGAGGCTTTGTAAAAATTGTGTTAATTCCGCATAGTTATGATACCCCGAAGGTGTTTTTTCTAAGTGAGGTGAAGGGTCTGTTCCTATAACTTGTAGTTCAAAACCCTCGTTTTTTAGTTTTTCCATTGCGGATTCTGGAATATAAACATGTGCATATCGTCCATCAAACGAATCAACAGAATAACCTTGTTGCTCAAGATAATCAATATCCGACATGTTTTCAATGTTTACTTTCACAATATATCGGACAGGTAAAGATGCCTTCTGTGCAAAAGATTCGTTTTCTAACAAGTAACAAATAAGTAATAAAATAAATGCTAACTTCTTCACTTCTACATAAAACCTTAAAATATAACTTCAAATGTAAATGATATAAAAAATATATAATATTATAACCTTTAAATAATATCTAACAGCATATTATTCCTTAAAATACTGTGTTAATCTTCTTAGCATAACCAAGAGTTTGCTTTAAGGTCTTACTACATATAGTTTGACAATGGTCAATACTATCTCTCCTCCATTTCAAAAGCGAGTTAAGGAGGACTTATAAGTTAGTCAATCTTTTTATTTTACAATTAACACATAGGTTTTTGTTTGAACTTGTTTATCAGCACCCTGTACCTGTAACTCCAAAGTATATTCACCTGATAAAGGAAAAGAGTACGTAAAGGAGGACTCTTTGAACCTGTCTTTCCCTTGAATAGTCCATTCACATTTTTTTATTAATGTTTCTACTTGATAACTTAGACTTGCCCCTTCTGGAAAATCTTCACCGATAGATATCGGCAATCTACCAGGTGGCATAGCTACTAATTCTTTTAATGAAAAAGTATACTCACGATTTGCCTCCAATATAGAATCCTCAATAACTGAACGAAAGCGGAATGATGGGAAACCGACCAATGTTTCCGCTAATGCCTTTATTGCAATTTGATAAGCAGGAGGTTCTGCATAGGTAATTAGGATTGCATCTGCTTTTTTGGCACATACAAGTGCCTGAGGATGTCCCAAAACTAAGGCAATAACTTTGGCTCCTGTCTCTTTTATACGATTTATGAATTCTTCTTGTTCTTTTAGCCGAAGAGAAGAGACAATAGTACATATCGCAATCGGGAATTTACCAACATTTTTCACCGCACGTTCAATGTCAAAATCCTGAATATAACCTAAACGAAGTGATGATGTCATCGGTTGCAATCCGATGTTTTTATGGTACTTCTGTAAATACTCATCTAATTCCTTAACACCAACAGGACCAGCAATACCTATCCCTTGAGTAGAGCCTTTGACGATTGGCAGTATATCCCCATGATTACGAACCAGTGTAATGGAATTTTTGATAATAAAGTAGGAATAGTCGTACAAATCACCTTTTTGTTTCGTTAGTTCTGTTGGCTTAATCGGTTTTTCTTTACTCACTACAGCAATTTGAGCGTTCTTCAATGATTTAATATTATTATAGGCTTGTTCTATCCGTTCGATTGGAATTTCATTCCGCTGAACTGCGAGGGTGATACGATCGATGGCTCGGCTTGCTGTATTAGCAGGTCCGCGATAATAAAGCACATCGGCACCATATCGTAACGCCTCTACACCCGCCTCAGATGAATCCATAAACTCTACTACTTCAGGTGCATCTAAGGGACCTGCAATAACCACACCAGTAAAATTTAATTGTTTCCTTAGTAAATCTGACAAGACATAACGTGAAATACAAGCAGGTTTCCCCTGTGGGTCTAAAGTTGGCACTAACGTTGTCCCAACATGAATTATTGGAACCC
This sequence comes from Candidatus Hydrogenedens sp., assembly GCA_035361075.1. Taxonomy (NCBI): domain Bacteria; kingdom Pseudomonadati; phylum Candidatus Hydrogenedentota; class Candidatus Hydrogenedentia; order Candidatus Hydrogenedentales; family Candidatus Hydrogenedentaceae; genus Candidatus Hydrogenedens; species Candidatus Hydrogenedens sp. The sequence goes on from DAOSBX010000013.1 coordinate 42,100, forward strand.
CTTCCTCCATCAGCATTTTATAAGGTAGAATATCATTCTCTGCAAGGTATTGTTCTGGGGTGAGCAACACTGCAGGTTGAACTCCTTCACGATTGGTTTGTCCCCCTGGAAAATCCATCGGCACCATCAGTGCGGAAGGGGTATTCCATAGGTGGTACATCTGTACCGCAATGTCAGCTGATATTTTTGCATTAGACCCGAAACATTGCAGATCCCTACGGGCTTTGGGCAATGTCGACGCTAAGCTTAAATGTGGACCTAACATCATGTTTAATCCCAAACCCTGAATATAACTACGCCAAAGCTGAACTATTTTTTCTATATTTTGGGTCTCAGGGTTGGCTGACAAAGACAAAAGTGGAGGCAAATTAATATATGGCGAAGGAGCACCTCGTTCTCGCTCCGTCACCTCATATATATCGCCTGCTAACCATAGCGGTAATCCTGGATTCCGAACCGCAAAACGTATCCCCGCCAAATAATCTTCTGCCCACTTCGGTTCAAGAATCCGTGGAACAACCACACCTGCAGGTGTATATTGATTTAGAAAAATACGGTCACCAGAAATAGTACCATGTGTCCCTTGTAGGGTAATTAGAAATAACTGACCAATCTTTAACTGGAGCGTTTCTTCTTGCTTTGGTGATTTATCTGCGTCCGTCTCGATTTGTTTATTCTCTTCCTTCTCCTGAATTTGTATCTCATCGCTATGTATTGCAATAGGTGGCTTATTATCAATATTTTCAACGCCAAAAATCCCTAATAGAGTTAATAATATTAGGAACATAAAATCTCCTAATGAGTTATTTTGCAAATTACTTTGTTAGTATTAATTCTTTTACAAAATATAATAACAAAATTATATGCAATAATAGAGATTCATACCCTTAAAAAATAGAGATACATATACTATAGAATTACAGTAAATCCTCAACCCTTAAAAACCAATTATCATACGGAGTTTTTTCAAAAAATAAGAATATTCATCAACCGTCATACTTTTTTGATTTCTATTTAATGCGAAAACAGCATCCCCTATCTTCGGGTCTAATGAGTCAGATGGTGGATACTCATTAATTTTCTCACTAATGCTCATATATAAAGAACCAGACTCTTGAATTTTATAAATCCCCCAATCAAAATAAGCAACATTTCCTTCTGTACCCCAGTCAAATTTTATTCTATGTGGGTCAACCGATGTGTCAGTTGTGTAAAAACCATTCTTTGATTTTCCAAATACGTTTACACTTGTTTTGCCGTCTTTGAAATAAAAACTTGACTCACCTAACAATTGACCTTTGCGGAATGTCTGTCCTTTCCAATTTCCATTCAAATCTGGGTCTGGTGGTCCAGAACAACCAACTAATATCAACATAAAAAAACACACGATGAGCAGAGGCAAGTAACGGTTCCTCAACATAATTACCTCCTTACTAATTATTTTAAGTTTACTTAAATTATCACCGCTTTTATCTTAAAGGTTTATTACGTATATTTTATTATTTCAATTGTATAAATAAAAATATGAATTTTGCATCTTTGATGCTCTTTTTATCTTGTATGTGTTGATAAATATTTTGGTTATAGTTTTATTTGTATTTATTTGTGGCCATTCATGGCTAAAAGAACAACGAAGCCATCTCATCTGTTTTATGTAGTTGTAAAAGTTTTGTAATGATCTAATTAGGGTGAGCATCGTTTCTCTAACCATACACATTTCTTAATGTTCATGTAGGAGCAAACCTATGTGTTTGCCCTGACGTATGTAGTTAATCAAAACGTATGTATTTGCCTCTACTAAATTTCCCTTTTAATTTAAATTAAATATGAGGTATTTCAAGTGATAAAATAAGCAGATACTCAATAAAAGAGAGTGATATTAGAAAACGGCTATCTTTATGGTATCCTATATTCATAAAGTATGGTAATACTTAAAACAAAGTCATAGTTTATGGTTGCTTTTTATATTTTATTTTGTGTTTCATGTGCAAATGATGTTGGGCAGATTTATTCTTCTTTAGCGGAGAAAAATGATAGTGCTCGTCTTTGGCTTGTTGCAGACCCACAAATAGGACCAGCGGATAGCGATTCTGGCTATGAACGAGAATTGGAATTGTTATTAGAAAAGTTTGTTGAGTTAGCAAATCAGGAACAACCCGATGTTGTAATATTTAACGGCGATTTAGTTGCCTTTCCTAAGCCTAATTATTTTGCAGGTTTCGAGAAGGCAGTGAAACCGTTAAAGATGCCGATAGCATTAGTTCATGGAAATCATGATGGAAAATATAACGATGGTTTGTTCTTAGATTTGCAGGAGCATCTATGTGGTTTTCGTGCACCGAATTATGCTTTTGATATTGGAACATGGCGGATGGTGATTTTATGTGCACCTGAATTACTGTCACCGAACGGTGGTTTTGAGGAGCAATTAAGCTGGCTTGAGAATGAATTGCATGAGGCATGGCGTCGACCTGTAGTAGTATTTTTACACTATCATTTACTGCCTGTAGGTCTATCACAATTGGAATATTACACATACCCAAAAGATAAGAAAAACAAATTGTTAGATGTTCTTGTCCGCTATGGCAATGTCCAATATGTGTTTATGGGGCATGTTCATAATGGAGTTAAAGCTTCAGTCAGAACTGCTTGGGAGTATCAGGGCACAACGTTTGTGGTTCTTCCAACGTTAGTTAACGGTAGAGCCTTTGGAGAAGAGTACCCACAATTTAATACTAATCAAGATCGGGGTTATTTCGCAGAGGCAGAAATATCCCAATCAAAATTAAAACTATATGGTAGGCAATTAGGTTGTTCTGCAAAATATGAATTTCCTGAACGATTTCCTATCTTCACCCGTGACATGGACCCTCGTGCATTTGAACATTGGTGTAAAATTGCGAATACACCAGAGATTGTAAATGGAGATTTTGAAAATAAGTCGAAAGGTTGGTTTTTCCCATATCGGTATCAATCAGAGCAGGAATCAGGATTTATTTGGGAAACAAAATCATGCGACCAGTTTTCAGGTACCACAGCATTACATCTCTACACTCGATATAAGGGACATGCATGGCAATATGACGAGACAATGGATGTCTATCAGGTATTACGAGTTCCTAATAACAATGTAAAGCCTACATGTAAGTTGCAATATTATGTTCCAAATAACGAAAAGAGCTTTTATGGTGGGGGTTATATCCGTATCGCATTATTTGCAGACACGGAGCTTCGTTGGATGTGGGTAGGTCATTGGGGAGCCCGTGAGGAGCGAGTAAAACACATTCCAAAAATATGGAATTATCACGACGAATATCCAAAAAAAGCGAGGACATTAGACCAATATAGGGAACAAGGAATTATGGTATCAATGCGGTTACCCGATTATGGATACAGGTCGCATCAAATCAGCCTTAACCTTCCAGAAATCTACCAATTAATAAATGTGGACAAATCATTTGATTCGTTAAACTTCGATACAATGCTTGTTATGCTTGGAGTCTGGTGTGGTAATGAAGAAGGTTCATTTAGCGGTGCATGGTTCGACAACATCACCGTAGATTGGCAAGGGAACACCAATTCGACCATAGATAATAAATCTATATCACTTGAAATGTTTTCACTTCCTCTACCATACGGTAAATGGTATTCTATGGGTCACGACAAATAAACATCAGGGCTCGGCTCGTGTTTGAAAATATATTTTATTTTACTTTGTAAAAATTAGGTTCTATATGCCCTTAATACACGAGGAAGGTCAAATAATTCGTGGGCATTACGATTCATAATACGTTGAACCAAGGTAGGTACTTCGGACTCGCTAAGCCAGCCTTCTTGTAATAGGTGCATTATTGCCAGAGCAATTCCTTTGCGGGCAATTTTAGCATGCCCTGGAACAAGTTCTACAGGAATATAATCACCACCGAAGGTGAATATCTTATGTGCAGGTGCTGTAGTAAGGAACTCCTTCAAAAATCGTGTTGCAGAAGCAGGGTCAATAATCCACGACCAGCACATGTCCGCATAGACATTGTGGTAATGTTTGCATAAGGCTATTAATTCATGTTGATATGGATATGAAATATGCATCAGCACAAAAGTTGTATTCGGGAAGTCTTTGATTAGCGATACGAGGTCAGATAGGTTATCACGAACTCGTGATAAATCCATTCCATCATATCCAGCGAAATATCCCGTGTGCAATTTTACAGGCAAATGATATTCTGTAGCACATTGCAAGCACTTGCGGAATAAGTTGTCTTGAATGGCTTTAAGTTCTTCAGGCTTTAAGGAACTCGGTTTTTGAACAAATTGTTTAAAGATGGACTCTATATCCTTATCCTTAACATTTTCGTATAAGAGCCGTCTCCTGTAAGCGGACTGGTCTTTTATAGCAATTGCCTTCTGCCCGAATCGTTCGAAGATATGTTCAATTGTGGTATGGGCTTGTTTTAATGTCTTTATTGGTTTCTCTGCAAATTTATTCAGATTAGAAATTTTAGAAATAGAACTGGCAATGCCAACTGTGGATATATCGAAACATAACAGGTCTGAAGCAGGTTCACTTTCCCTAAAGGTTCCACTTTGTAGGCAATTAACCTGTGCATAATCGATATGTGCTACGTCACGTAATATTCGGCGATAGAAACCAGATTGAATTTGTTCATTTAACTGCTGGCTTATGGTTTCACAATTTTCTTCACAAATATCGTCTTCTCCGTAAAGGGCTTTTACACTTTCACGAACACACAGTAAATAGCCGGTATTTCTGCATCGTTCATAAAATGGTGCTATCAATTTCCATTTATCCTTAGGGGATAATTCCCATGAAATAAGTTTTTTATAATCATCTCGGGATAGTCCAGATACCTGTAGGTCAGAATCCGCATAGTGGCTAAAAAGCATTCCAAAATCAGGAGCAGGTGTTTTGTCCTTATTCCCTTTGTTTGCAATTCGGTCGCTCTCAGGAGGCAGATGTTCATGAGTATCTACAAAAGGTGTCTTTTCAACTAAGCCATATACATCCGATAAAAGTTCTGTGGATAGATTACTGGTGGCAATAATTGACGGTGAATTAGTACCACCAAGCATACTTAAACTAAAAGTAGAGCCTGTTATGCCGATAAAGTCTCGGCGATTTATGTTTTCACTCATAAAATCATCCCTTCTTAAATGAACAATGTTATTATAATACTGTTTTTAAAAATACTATGTAAATATTCAAAAGTGAAAGATATTATTGCTCCATTAAAAAGACATAGGGTATATATAGTTTGTATATATTTTTACTTTAGGTAGAATAGAAATTCTTTTAGGAGAGTAGGCAATTCGGAAAACAAAGTTTTTGCATTAAGACGTAGGCTAAATTCAGTATTGGTTGTATCCCAGCAGTACTTTTTACAACGGCAGACCTGCATCCGATACTGATGAAATTCTTGCGAATGCCATATATCTTCAAGGGATTTATTTCTTACGGACAATGTACTTTCAATATCACAACAAGCACCTATGTTCCCTTCTGGTGTAATTATGCAATCCAAAAAACCTGCATAGCACGTGAATTTATTAGGTTGAATAAACGTTCTCGGAATTCCTTTATAAAAATTATCGGAGGTCGTAAGTATTTTTTCCTGTTTGCAAAGTGCCTGTGTCTGTTTCAGTTCTTCCTCAAGCTCTTTAATATCATTTGCATCGAAAAAGTATTCTGTCCATGAATCCTCACGTTTAAATCGATGGAGTAAATTTTTATGTACTGGGGCAAACTTAATTTGATGAACCCCTGCTTCTTTTGCCAGTTTAACAAGGTTGGACATTCCTCGAAAGTTTTTCCGCGTTATCACAACATTAATGCTCGTTCTTATCTCAGGTGCAATTTTATGAATCCATAGTATCCCTTCCATTGTTCGTTTAAACTGTCCTTTACCTCTGATAGAGTCATGGACTTCTTCCGAAGCACTATCCAAAGAAAAGGAAATGGTTTTTACACCAGCCTCTTTTAAGGATTGGGCTCTTGATTTGTCAATAAGTGTGCCATTTGTGCAAAGGTGTGTAGAAATATTATTTTTGTCCGCACATGCTATGATTTCTTCAAGGTCTTTTCGTAGTAGTGGTTCTCCACCAGATATTGAAATAATCATTGTCCCCAATTTCTTTGCAGAATGGATAACGTTCTTCCACTCTTCTGTATTCAATTCTTTTGGATTGTAAATTTCTCTCAGTTCACAAAGACCACACATAACACAACGAAGATTACAGCGGTACGTAACAAAGGCAATAAGAATAGGTAAATAGTAAGGGATAGACTCCCTCCATCGACTCCAAATGATATTTGCTACCTTAACACCTGTTTTTATTGGGGTTATAATATTCATTTTCTAATCAAATCATGAATGTTATTTGTTTGTATCTAATACTGTCGTTGAGAAAGAAGATAGAGATTTACACACTTCTTCAAAAACGTTGTCTACCGATATCATTTGTACACATAAATTGTTATTACAGAAAGAAAACCGATAATTATGAGCGTTCAGGCATGGGCTACATGCGAGGTTTGTATATAACACATGCACATTATCTCCAATAGGTGCAAACAGGACGGGGGTTTCAGGCCCAAATAATACAACAATTCCTATCGTTGATGTTGTCGCAAAATGAGCTGGTCCACTATCATTTGTTACCAAAACATCACAAAGGTTGTATAACGTTAGCAAGTCCTCAAAATCTGTCTCACCTGCTGTATTGATAAAGTAATCGGTTCCGAACGTTCTTTCAAACTTTGATAGTTCTTCACGTTCTTCAGCAAAACCTGTTAGCACGAACACAATTTCAGGATATCGTTGAATGAGTTTTTCGCATAGACTAAAATAATTTTCAAATGGCCATTTACGAACACGAAGCAAATCACATGGATTAGGAGTTAGAATAACATAAGGCTTCTTTTTCCCGTGTGTTGGGTCGATACCAAGCCGTTGTTCCCATTTCCGCTTTCGTTCTGGATGTGGGACATAACGCGGAATGATTAATGGTTCATGCAAGAAGGGGATTTTTAGTAAAGGTATTTCAAATGGTTTTTCCTTAATTGCCTCTACCATAAGGAGATATACATAAGCAGTGTGTATATAAGGGTTATAGGTTACCTTATGTGTCATTAGATTGCCCCGATAAGGCGTATCGTTCAAGAATCCATGCATTCCAACCCGTGCTCGGGCTCCACTAAGGTAGGTAATAATTGCGGAACCCCTTGAGAAAAATTCGCAGTCTATAGCCGTGTCTATTTTTATCCGACGGCATTTACACATGTATCTAAACACATCACGGAGAAGCCTGAAAACATTTGATGTGTCAATCTCAATGATATTTTCTTTTGGCAGTATTTCTAATGTCGGCAAAACAAAACTATTTTTCTTAAACACACACGCATAAACATTCTCTTTACCAACCCATTGTTTTGCTCTCTCTAATGCTGGAATTGCTAATACCATAGCCCCTTGTTCAATTAATTTTACGAAAATAATCTTTTTGGGGTTATGAATTTCCCCCTTTACCCTTGAAAATAAAGAGCATATTTTATTGAAGATAGTTAACAGAAAACAGAGAAGTATGCCGACCCATCGGTCAAGAAGACGAATTGTTTCGGATTGCAAGGGTTAATTCCTTTTTTCTCAAAATATGAGTTATTTTACCGAATGTTTATTTGTTTTCAGATGTTTGAATAACACAGTCAAGTGTTCCTATCACTGGCTTAACAGTTCCGTCCGACATTTTCTGCTGGATTATTTTACCTTTGTCATCAAAGGCAGTTAACAAGATGGTTTTACTACCATAAACATCAACAGGTAGGGTAATCATTCCTGTCCAAATACCATCTCCTGCTGTCTCATCCCCATTCTGTCCATCATCTCTCAAATCGGCATTAATGTTTGTCCCAAAAATATTTGCTGAAATAGTGTCTATTATCTTTAAAGGGTCAATTGGTTTTGCAAAAATTTTCAATGATGTCCCTGCAACAGGATTTTCAGGTTCACCTCGAATTTCTTGAAAGCCTAACGAAGGACTCTCTTTTACCTCTTCTTGAACTGCTTCACTTGAACTGTAAATGTGGATGCGAAAAGGGTCTTCCGAACTTTGTTGGGTTGAGTATCCAATTCCAGCCTGTCGGAGAAGTTCAATTATCCTCGAAATGTCATCTATTGAACCCTGAATGCTAAGGGTTAGCTCCACTGCGTAAGCCAAACGTGAACATAAAATAACTACCAGAACCGTTAATATTAAATACCTTCTCATATCAATTGTCCTCCATCGTGAAATTAATCTTAAAATCATGTTGTTAATTAATACTATAATTATTTATACTTAAAAATCATATCTACTATATAAAAAAGGAGTAATAATTTCAAAGAAAAAATAATTAAAAGGGTGAAATAATCTATGAATAAAATCGTTTTTATCCCTATCGTGCTGGTTTTAGGCATCGTTTCCATCGGTTTTTACTCATGGTTCTTTGCTCAACCACGATTAACACGGGTTCAAATGGCACAGGCAGAAGAGGCATTAAAAAAACTTGAACAAGCAAAAGAAATCTCAAAAGAAAATGAGGAGACTGGAAAAATGGAAAACGAAAATACAAAAAAAAATACAAGTGTAGTTGAAAAAAAGGAAGAGACAAACCCAAACACAATCCCTTCCGCTCAGGAAATACCCCTTGAACAAATGCCAGAGAAAGCACCAGATGTTTTTAAAGTCCGCTTCGAATGCTCAAATGGGAACTTTACTATAGAATGTCACAAAGACTGGGCACCTATCGGCGTTGAACATTTTTACGAATTATTGAAGGTAAAATTTTATGATTCCGCACGTTTTTTCCGAGTTGTCCCGGGCTTTGTTGTTCAATTTGGGTTAGCTGGAGACCCGCAGTTAAATATGAAATATGGCGAAAAAACGATAAAAGACGACCCCGTAAAACAGAGTAACTTAAAAGGGACTGTTACGTACGCAAAAAGTTCGCTACCCAATTCCCGTTCCACACAACTATTTATCAATCTTGCAGATAATGTTCGGTTAGATTCAATGGGTTTTGCACCTTTTGCCCGTGTGATTGAAGGGATGGAGGTTGTGGAAAGTATCAATCCAAAACATGGCGAGGCACCCGACCAAAGAATGATAAGAATGCAAGGAAACACATATCTGAACAGCATGTTCCCTGATTTAGACTATATCAAGCGTGCTTATTTTGTAAAGTAATCCATTCTTTTTAAGAACCCCGCAAATTATTTTTTCTCATCATCAAATGGGTGAACAGGTAATGGGAGTTTTATTGCTTTTTTGAGAGGTACAAGACCTACTAAAAAACGGTATGTCCTTGGAAAGTGTCTTGCAAAGAAAATAGAAAGTTTCCCGTGCATTGTGATGACGACTTCAGGTTTCCTTCGATATATCGCACAAACAATCTGTTTTGCTGTTTTGTCAACGGGATAGACCAAAAAAGAAGGGACAGGGTCGGGGCGACTTGTAAGTTCACCATATTTGTTCTTCTGTCGAATTTCTGTGCCAATAAAGCCTGGATTTATACATGTTACCGAAACCCCAAGAGGTTTCAAGTCAAAATAACTGCATTCTGACAAGGCTACCACTGCATATTTACTACTACAATATGGTGCTGAAAAAGGTGTACATACCCTTCCTGCAACACTGCCTACGATGCCAAGTCTCCCTTTTTGTTGTATCAAATATGGTAGGGTTAATTCCATCGTGTTCAATACACCAAAAAAATTAACTTCAAATTGCCTCCGAAAATCTTCAACCTTCAATTTAGCAATGTGTCCAGGAATACCCATGCCTGCATTTGCCAGTACAACGTCAATTTTTCCCCACAATTTAATAATTTCTGCTACTGCATTTGTCATCTGATTATAGTCAGTTACATCAGCAACAAAATATTCAGCACTACCTCCTGCTTTTAAAATTTCATCCTTTACCTGTTCAAGTTTCTCTTTTCTGCGGGCAATGAGAGCCACTTTTGCCCCTTCTTGTGCAAAGACTTTTGCAGTTGCAGAACCAATACCTTCCGACGCACCAGTAATAAGTACTACCTGCTCCGAAAATCTTTTACCCATAAATTAGTCCTTCTTAATGGTATATTTATCGTAATCTTTGTAAAGGTTGACCATTATAACAAAGAGTATTCCCGCAAATGTCAGCCGCTACTGTTTGTGTTTGACCCATGAAAGAAACAGTCGCCACTATCTTGTTCCCTTGCACCCGCCAATTGCCTGTGATATTCCCTACCATGGGATGTGAAGCGACTGCTTGTCCCCCAGGATTTAAACTCACCTGTACCATACCATAAGGCGTAGGAACACTCCACATCGTCCCTGTAAAGTCTGGCGGTCCTTGTGGAATCTGTGGAACCTGATATTGTACTTGTGGGATGGCTTCTTGTGTCGGTGGGGGAACTAATTTGTTGGGATTTGGCTCCAGATTAGACGCCGTCGTTTGTTGGTTTGATTTTGACGTTGTTGGAGCCGAAGGTGTCGAAGTTGGTAAGAATTGATTTTTCAATCCAGCCAGAATTGGAACTCCTATTACCAATACAAGAATTACAATAAAAATTATCAAGCCCCGATTCATTACAAAATCTCCTTGTCAATAGCACTGTAATATGTTTATTGGGCTCGTTTAATTTCCTTATCCTGAAAATAAATTTTGTCTCCGTAAATATCACATTCCACTGAGTGTGTTTTCCCTTGGAAATTAATTGATGCGATAAGTTTTCCACCATTGACCTGCCAATTCCCAACTAAATGGTCTGTACCTAACATTTGTATTGCAAGCGCTCTCAACTCTGGCGGAACCGTCGCAACAGCCTGTCCCCCTGCATTTAGGGTTATGGTGACAGGGGCTGGGATTGAAGGGTGTTTTACAATCCACGACGTCCCTACAAGATTCGATTCGTTAAGCAATGGTGGAGCAGGTTTCGGCTTCGTTGTCGGACCAGATGCCTCTTCTTTAGTATCTGCGGAATTCATCATCATCTGAACCATGATAATATTTTTTATTACCGCTAAAAAGGGAACTCCAATAACAAGAAATAGAATTAGGAAAAAAATTCCCAATATTTTTTTATTCACTTCAAATTTCTCCTTTTATTTCACAATACTAATTTATACATTCTTGATAGATTTCTTAATATTATATACAATAATTTAATACCAAATATAAAAAAGATAGTTTTAAAATTCAGATGATATTCTTTGCTTACCTTTTATATAATCTAATGTTAATTGTCTAACAATTTTTTGATAACTTAACTCTGTCGAGAAAATAATATTCATGAAACATAAACCATTATACAAGCCGAGTTCAAAGTTAAGGGCATTTTTTCGTCTTACATTGCTTTTCTTTGTCATTGCACCCATATTATTTTCAGTTCGATGCTTAATATATCCTACAGCATTGTTTTCAGAACGTACTGACCGTAAAGTACGCAGATATTTATTGCATACATGGTCTGTCATATTCGTAAAACTAACAGGTATTCAAGTAGAAATTAAAGGGACTGTGCCCCGTGTTCCTTGTTTTCTTGTGGCAAATCACATTAGCTATATCGACGCATTATTATTGCATTATGCAACCAGATGTATTTTCGTTGCTCGTGGCGATGTTCAACACTGGCCAGTAATTGGTTTTGTTGCTAAAATGCTTTACATCATTTTTATTGACCGAACAAACCGACTGGATACCAAAAGAGTTAGTGAAGAGATTAAACATGCACTAAGAATGGGCGATGGGGTTGCAGTTTTTGCAGAGAGTCGAATTTCTTGTGGAAAAGATGTCCAGACATTTCGGCCAGCTTTACTTAGTGTCCCAGTAGAATTTAATATCCCCGTCTATTATGCAAGTATTACTTATGAAAAGATAGAAGGGACACCACCTGTAAGTTATTTTGTTGCATGGTGGCGACCAGAACCTTTTGCATACCATTTATTCCGCTTGTTAGGGTATCGCGGGTTTAAGGCACGAGTTATCTTTGGAGAAGAACCACTTTTTGGAACAGACCGAAAAGAACTGGCAAATCAACTTTGGCAAAATGTGCGAAAAAACTTTACACCTATACAATAGGAAAGTAAGGAAATGATAAATAAAATTCTTATATCAGAGGGAGAAAGTCTACAGATTTCTAAAGAAATCATTAAAACAGTCCAGTATATTTTAGAAAATATTGGTCCCCGTGAACCTGGCTCTGAAAGTGAGTATAGAACGCAAAAATATCTGGCAGAGGAATTAAGTAACTATGCAAACTCTGTGGTGATAGAACCATTTACAGTGGCTCCCATGGGACTACTCTTCTTTTTCCCAGTAACAGGCATTCTGGTCTTTTTCTCATCCGCAGTACTTCATCGTTACCCTCTTCTCGGACTTTTAGGAATTGTAACATCGTTGATAATTATATGGTTCCAATTTGGGCAGTACCGACAATTATTAGACCCATTTCTCCCTAAGAAAGAGTCCAACAATGTTTATGCTAAATGGACTCCATCAAATAAAAATATAACTCAAAGGATTATCCTTTGTGGGCATGCAGATAGCGCCTATGAAATGCGATACAATCAATGGGGAAAATTATACCTTAAATTAGCAGTTTTATCTATGATATTAAGTATACTCATTCTGCTCTTTTTATCATTATTGTTTTCCTATGAATATTTCAAAGGTGAGGAAATTTTATTTATCCCTGAACGTATAAGGGAGTTAAGCATTATATTTGGGATTATTTATGGTATTATTGCTATTTCCTTCATAAGATTCTCACGGGTAGTTCCCGGAGCCAATGATAATTTAAGTGGAAGCATTACTGCACTTGAAGTATTAAAATGGTTTTCCAAACATCCATTTGAGATACAGAACACAGAAATTGCATGTTTAATCACTGGCAGTGAGGAAGCAGGCTTACGTGGTGCTATGGCTTTCGTCCAGCGTCATAAAGACGAATTACAAAGTATTCCAACAGTTGTAGTTACTATTGATACATTGGGAGATTTGGCAGAGTTGGGAATAGTTATTCGAGACCTAAATGGCTTGCTCCACCACCACAGGGGAGCCATATCCCTTTTATATCAGGCAGGTTTAGACTGTGGAATCGCCTTAAAACCAGTTTCTATATTCTTAGGTTCCTCTGATGCAACTGCTTTTACCCGTGCTGGTATCCCTGCCTCTGGATTGGTTGCTATGGACCCCAGTCCTGCAAAGTATTACCATACTCGGTATGACACTGTTGATGCCATGAGCGAAGAAACATTGTCCGCAGGCTTAACTGTCTTGATACAAACCATTAAAAATTATGATACTTACGGACTTCCACAGAATGGACCTATTCCAGTTCTCCAGAAAAAACATGCTTTAGAAAAATCAAAAGAGTTAGCAATCGGTTAAACGTTACTCCATAAAATTGCAATTATCTACGCAGAAGGTGGATAATATATCATATTTTCAATTCTTTTGTTAATCTCGGCAAGAGGGATTGTTGTTTTTACTAAATTTTAATATAAATAAAACTGTTTAATGGAGTAAAACAATGAGTAGACCAATGCATACGTTAGATGGTAACGAGGCGGTAGCAACCATAGCCTATCAGGTTAACGATGTTGCCGCTATTTATCCTATTACCCCGTCTTCTCCTATGGGCGAGTTTATGGACCAATGGGCAGCAGAAGGTAGAAAAAATATGTGGGGCAACATCCCACAAGTGGTAGAAATGCAAAGTGAAGCAGGAGCCGCAGGTGCTGTCCACGGTGCCTTACAAGCAGGTGCCCTTACAACCACATTTACCGCATCACAAGGTTTAATGTTGATGCTACCAAATATGTATAAAATCGCTGGGGAGCTAACACCAACAGTCTTTCATGTCTCTGCCCGTTCACTTGCTATTCATGCCCTCTCCATTTTCGGCGACCATTCCGATGTTATGGCAGCACGTACTACAGGTTTCGCCCTTTTAGCTTCCGCTTCTGTGCAGGAGGCTATGGATTTCGCATTAATAGCCCAGTCCGCAACACTAAAATCGAGAGTTCCATTTCTCCACTTTTTTGATGGTTTCCGCACATCCCATGAAGTGGTGAAAATTGAGATGCTCACAGACAAAGATATAAAGGCTATGATAGATGAAGAATATGTCCGAGCACATCGTGAGAGAGCATTAAATCCCGACAAGCCAGTAATCCGTGGAACTGCACAAAATCCAGATGTATATTTCCAGGGTAGAGAAACCTGCAACCCATATTATTTAGCTTGCCCTGCAATTGTTCAGGAATATATGGATCGTTTCGCAAAAATTACAGGCAGGCAATATCATCTTTTTGATTATATTGGGGCACCCGATGCAGAACGAATAGTAATCTTGATGGGCTCCGGTTGTGAAGCAGTAACAGAAACGATTGATTATCTCGTAAACCATGGCGAAAAAGTCGGTGCTATCAAAGTCCGTCTCTACCGTCCATTCGATGCAGAAGCACTTATCAAAGCAATACCTGCTTCTGTAAAGAAAATAGCGGTATTAGACCGTTGCAAAGAATCCGGTGCCCCGGGCGAACCTCTCTATTTAGATGTTGTCAATGCAGTTAGCGAGGCATATATGAATGGTGAAATTAAAGCCATTCCCAAAATCGTCGGCGGTAGATATGGGCTATCCTCTAAAGAATTTACCCCAGCAATGATTAAGGGGGTCTTAGATGAATTATCTAAAGACCAGCCCAAAAATCATTTCACAGTTGGGATTAAGGATGATGTTACAAACACCAGCATTGATTATGACCCCAATTTTTCAACAGAAGACCCCAATGTAGTTCGGGCTGTATTTTATGGCTTGGGCTCTGACGGTACCGTAGGTGCGAATAAGAATTCTATCAAAATTATTGGTGAAGATACTCCAAATTATGCTCAGGGCTACTTCGTTTACGACTCAAAAAAATCAGGGTCGATGACGGTGTCCCATTTGCGATTCGGACCAAAAGAAATTCATTCCAATTACCTTATAACACGTGCCAATTTTGTGGCATGTCATCAATTCAGTTTCATTGAAAAATACGACGTATTGAAAGTAGCAGAAAATAATGCTATATTCTTATTAAATAGCCCTTATGGACCCGATACTGTATGGGACCACTTACCAAAAATCACCCAAAAACGAATTATTGAAAAGAAAATTAAGTTTTACGTTATCGATGCTGTGAAAGTTGCCCGCGAAGCTGGCATGGGTGGAAGAATAAATACCATCATGCAAACATGCTTCTTTGCTATCAGCGGAATCTTACCGCGAGAAGAAGCAATTAAAGCTATCAAAGAATCCATCAAGAAAACGTATGGAAAACGTGGAGAAGCCATTGTCCAGAAGAATTGGCAAGCTGTAGACATGACATTAGACCATCTTCATGAAGTGCAGGTCCCTGATAACGTGACCAGCACATTTGATTTGGCTCCACCAGTTCCAGATGAAGCCCCCGAATTTGTTAAAGACGTGTTAGCAAAAATTATATCAGGAGAAGGAGATGAACTCCCTGTTAGCAAATTACCAGCAGATGGGACATTCCCCACTGGCACAACTAAATGGGAAAAACGGAATATCGGTCTCGAAATCCCTGTTTGGGACCCCGACGTTTGTATCCAATGTGGAAAATGTGTGATGGTTTGTCCACACGCAGTTATTCGGGCAAAAATATATGACCCGAAATATTTGGAAAAAGCACCGCCAACCTTCAAGTCTACCGAGCCAAAGTGGAAGGAATATAAACATCTTCGCTATACATTACAAGTATCTCCAGAAGATTGCACAGGTTGCGGTTTATGTTACGAAGTATGTATTGCAAAAAGCAAGAAAGAAGTGAAAAATCGCGGTGTCACAATGCAACCACAAGCACCTCTCCGCGAAGCAGAACGGGAAAACTGGGAGTTCTTTGAAAGTATTCCTTATTTTGATAGGTCGCACGTAAATTTGAATCTGGTTAAAGATATCCAATTACTTCAACCCCTATTCGAATTTTCAGGTGCCTGTGCTGGTTGTGGTGAAACACCGTATGTAAAATTAATTTCTCAGTTATTTGGCGACCGTATGTTAGTTGCCAATGCTACAGGTTGCTCCTCAATTTACGGTGGTAATCTGCCTACAACACCATGGACGACCAATGCGGAAGGAAAAGGTCCTGCATGGTGCAACTCATTATTTGAAGATAATGCCGAATTTGGAATGGGAATGCGAGTGGCTATCGATACACAACTGAGTTATGCCCAATATCTCCTAAAACAATTAGAAACACAAATAGGGACAGAGTTCGTTTCCGCCTTATTAACAGCAAACCAGACCACAGAAGAAGGTATTAAAGCACAAAGAGAACGTGTAACTCTGCTCAAACAAAAACTAAGTGGCTTAGACAATCCATTAGCAAAAGAACTATTGTGTGTCGCAGATGTCTTTGTTAAGAGAAGTGTATGGGTCCTTGGTGGTGATGGTTGGGCGTATGACATCGGTTATGGTGGTCTTGACCATGTTATTGCTTCCAATCGTGATATAAACATATTGGTGATGGATACAGAAGTATATTCCAACACAGGTGGACAGTGTTCCAAAGCAACACCTCGTGCCGCAGTAGCAAAATTTGCTGCCGGCGGAAAGCCCGCACCCAAAAAGGACCTTGCTCTGATGGCTATGTCCTACGGAACTTGCTATGTCGCAAAAGTTGCAATGGGTGCTAATGATGCACAGGCTATAAAAGCCTTCCGTGAAGCAGAAGCCTATCCTGGCCCTTCTTTAATTATTGCCTATTGCCATTGCATTGCTCACGGGTATAACCTTATGATGGGCTTAGAACAACAAAAGAAAGCAGTTGCCACAGGACACTGGCAATTAGTGCGATTTAATCCACTTCTGTTAAACGAAGGGAAAAATCCTCTTCAATTAGACTCAAAAGGTCCTACCATGCCATTACAAGATTATGTTTATAATGAGACCCGCTACAAAATGCTGTCATTGAGTAATCCAGAAATGGCAAAGATGCTATTAGATGAAGCTCAAAAAGATGTACGTATCCGTTGGAAATTATATGAATACCTCGCTTCAATGAGTTGTGAAGAGTTACAAGAAGGTATGAAAAATATCCAAGAATCCGCAGTAGAAAACCAGACTAAATAAAGGAAAAATAAGGAGTAAAAACCATGGCAGATTTAACAACGAATTATCTCGGAATTAAATTGAAAAACCCTCTCGTTGTGTCACCGTCTCCTTTGTGTGACAACATTGATAACATAAAACGGATGGAAGACAGAGGTGCCTCCGCAATCGTTTTACATTCATTGTTTGAAGAACAAATTACCTTATTAAGCCATGAATTGGATAGTAACCTTTCCTACGGCACTGAGAGTTTTGCCGAAGCCATTACCTATTTCCCCGATGTCGGCGATTTTAGGATGGGTCCCGATGCCTATTTAGAACATATACAAAAGGCAAAACAAGCTGTTTCCATTCCAATCATGGGTAGCTTAAACGGAGTATCTAAAGGTGGTTGGGTCGAATACGCCAAAAAAATTCAAGATGCAGGTGCCGATGCCCTTGAACTTAATATTTACTTTATTCCAACGGACCCCAACATGACAAGTGATTACGTCTCCAATATGTATGTAGACTTGGTTAAAGAAATTAGAAAAGAAGTTACCATCCCATTAGCAGTAAAAATAGGTCCTTATTTCAGTTCTTTGCCCAATGTTGCCAAAAGGCTTGCGGAAGCTGGTGCAAACGCTCTGGTCTTCTTTAATCGCTTTTATCAGCCCGATTTCGATCTGGACAATCTGGAAGTAGTACCACATATTAACTTAAGCACTTCCAACACTTTATTACTTCGTTTGCGTTGGGTTGCTATCCTGTACGGTAGAATTCCTATTGACTTCGCTATTACTGGCGGTGTTCATACTGCAGAAGACGTCATAAAGTCCATGATGGCGGGTGCCAAAGTAGCCATGATGACTTCCGCTCTTCTTAAATATGGCATCCCTCATTTGACAACGGTGCTGAAAAAATTGGAGCAGTGGTTAAACGAACACGAGTATGACTCCATCGAGATAATGCAGGGGAGCATGAGTCAAAAGTCCGTCACCGAACCTACTGCATTTGAACGAGCAAATTATATGCACGCACTTACTCGATATACCGCTGGTAGTTAATTAAGTATAATCTGTTTTAATAGCATTCTTTTAATCGTTAATAATTTGTCATAAAATGGCTTCTTTAAACCCTGACCAAATAAAGGCTGTTCATGCTGGAGAACCAGCAGTGTTGGTTCTGTCAGGGGCGGGAACTGGAAAAACAAGAGTTATTGTTGAACGTATTGTTTGGCTTATTAATGAAAAGGGAGTACCTCCAGAGCGGATTCTTGCAGTTACATTTACAAACAAATCCGCTGGCGAAATGAAAAGAAGAGTACTTGCCCGCATTGCTCATACTGAGAGACAACCTTGGGTAGGAACATTCCATTCATTTGGCTTACAATTCCTACGAAAATATGCCTCATATGCAAATCTTAAAAATAATTTTATCCTTATAGACGATGATGACCAGATTTCACTCTTGAAAAAAATACTAAAATCAGACCCTATCCTGTTAGAACAATTTACCCCTCGTGATGCTCAGGTTTGGATTAGTAGGTACAAACAAAATATTGCGGAACCGAAAGACAGTTCAATCACCCCACCCAATTCCCATTTCCTTAAACTTTGGGATATATATCACGATACCTTACAGACACAAAACACGGTGGATTTTGATGATTTAATTTCCTTACCTGTAAAAATATTAGAAGAACAGAGTTCTATTCGTGAGAGAATACAACATTACTTTTCAGACATATTAGTTGATGAATTTCAAGATACAAATCATGCCCAATTCCGTCTTGTGCAGGCATTAAAAGGGACTGATAATTCCATTTTCGTAGTAGGTGATGAAGACCAATGTATTTACTCATGGCGTGGAAGTGATTTGAATAATATACTAAACTTCGCAGAAACTTTTTCTGGAACTGCCATATATCGTTTAGAGCAAAACTACCGTAGCACAAAAAACATCCTCTTATTAGCCAATAAATTAGTTGAACATAACGAAAACCGTTTAGGCAAAATACTATGGACAAAAAATAATGAGGGCGAAAAAGTCCAATTTTACTGGGCTAAGACAGATGAAGATGAGGCAGAATGGATTGCCAATGATATACAAAAAAATCAATACCCACTGGATGAAGTAGCTATCCTATTCCGAACCAATCATCAATCCCGTCCTTTTGAAGAGGTTTTTCGAAGGAGAGGCATTCCTCATATTGTTATTGGTGGCATCCGCTTCTACGCACGGAGAGAAATAAAAGACATAGTTGCATACCTCCGATTAATAACCAATGAAGAAGACGATGACGCCCTACGTAGAATTATCAATATTCCTCCACGCAATTTAGGTCAGATAAGCCTACAACAAATTGAAGACTACGCAACACAAAGGAAAAAACCACTATTTCAGATGCTTCGTTTTATAGAACACGACGAGACATTCTCTACACGAACTCGCAAATCTGTTAAAGAATTTGTAGACCTTATCGATGAAGTCAAACTATTTTCAAAAGATAAATCCGTAGGAGAAACTGTTAAATATATAATTGAGAAGTTAGACTATCTGGAATATATAAATAACATTGCAGAAAAAGAAGGGAAAGACCGTGAAAAAAACATACAGGAATTTATCGCCATCTGCGAACAAAATTCTACCAAAGAAAAATCGCTCCTTGAATTTCTGCAAGAATTTGCCCTGTTGTCTGATTTAGATACACAACAACCCCAAAGTAATGCGGTTCTCCTCTTAACCTGTCATAGTGCCAAGGGACTTGAATTTGATTATGTATATGTTACAGGTTTAGAGGAAGGATTATTCCCGTATCTTGATGAAGATGACCCGTATGCAGATATAGAAGAAGAACGACGCCTCTGTTATGTGGCTATGACCCGTGCCCGAAAACGACTCGTTCTTTCAGGGTCCGAATCAAGATTATATTACGGTAGAGTTATTCCCGATAGAGTGATGTCTCGCTTCCTGTTTGAAATGGACCTCCAAAATGTAGAAGTATATGGTATAAAGAAAGATACAGAGCCCTACAAAACAACAAATCATTTGCCCGAAGATAAAATGGTAACTACGAAAGAAGAGAAGAAAAAGGAATATCGATTAGGCACAAGAGTGCGTCACGCTAAATTTGGATACGGCGTCGTTTTAAATACAGAAGGGAGTGGCGATAAAATGAGAGTACGAGTTCGTTTTGACTCCGGGAAAACAGCTGTTCTCGTTGTTAGTATGGCACCTATGGAAATTATTGAGAGGAGAAAAAATTGAATATCGATGAATTAAGAAAAAAAATTGATGAAATCGACCAAAAAATTATCGCTCTTCTTAATGAGAGAGCAACGTTTGCTCAAGAGATTGGTCGAATCAAAAACACTTCACAAGCACCTATCTATGTGCCTGAACGTGAAAAAGCAGTTATAGAAAAGTTAATACAATGTAATCATGGTCCCTTAGACGAACGGGCTATTCGTTCCATCTACCGCGAAATTATGAGTGCTATCCGTTCACTCGAAAAACCAACCAGTGTCGCTTTCTTAGGACCCCGCGATACCTTTAGCCACATGGCAGCACTACGTGTGTTTGGCACCTCTGCCGAATATCACCCCCTACCCTCATTTGCCGATGTCTTCACAGAAGTAGAGCGACGACGCATTGACTATGGTGTTGTGCCTATCGAAAGTTCAACAGGTGGGTCGGTAAGCGATACCCTTGACCTTTTTATCCAATCCGAACTTAAAATCATTAATGAAGTACTACTCCGTATCTCACAAAATCTTCTTG
Organism: Candidatus Hydrogenedens sp.; assembly: GCA_035361075.1. NCBI lineage: Bacteria > Pseudomonadati > Candidatus Hydrogenedentota > Candidatus Hydrogenedentia > Candidatus Hydrogenedentales > Candidatus Hydrogenedentaceae > Candidatus Hydrogenedens > Candidatus Hydrogenedens sp. Next base: position 63,017 of record DAOSBX010000013.1, read on the forward strand.
CCAATTGCCCATTAGACCAGATACGTCGTGTGTATTCCAAAGATAATGCCTTACTCCAATGTAGGAACTGGCTTAGGGCTAACCTGCCAGGGGTGGAACTTATCGAAGTTTCAAGTACCGCGGAAGCAGCAAGACGAGCCGCTCAAGAACCAAATACCGCAGCTATTGCCAGTAAATTAGCATCACAAACCTACAATCTTGAAATCGTCGCAGAACGGATTGAAGATATACCCCACAACTACACACGATTTGTTGTTCTCGGACACCAGATTGTCGAACCCACTGGCGACGATAAAACATCATTGCTTTTATCTGTGAAAGACAAACCTGGTGCTCTTTACAATTTGTTAGTACCATTTGCAGAAGTAGGCATTAACTTAACCCGTATCGAATCACGACCTTCCAGAGAAAAACCATGGGAATATGTGTTCTTTATCGATTTTCTCGGACACATCAAAGATGAAAAAGTCCAACATGTAATTGAAGATGTCAGCGACAGAGCAAGAAACCTAAAAATTTTAGGTTCCTTCCCTCGTGCCACCCTCGAACTTGAAACATAAAGCCACTTCAATAACCCATATTTTTATTTCATAATAAACAGAAGGGTTTAAATTACTTTCCATTCAGATAAGGAAGCGGGTCGTTACGTCCTATAGCCTCAAATGCTTTTAATCGCTCAATACAGGTAGGACAAGTTCCACATGCGTTCTCTTCCCCACGATAACAACTCCATGTATGCGAGTAATCAACCCCTAAAGAGAATCCTATCTGAAGTATCTCCTTTTTGGAAAAGGAAATAAAAGGTGCATTAACTCTTATCTTATGTTTCCTATTCAAAGAAAGTACCGCATTTATATTGGTTACAAAAGGTTCTGTGCAGTCCCAATAACCATACTCATCATGTGCTTGTGCAGAATAATATACATCCTGAATATGAAGAGTTTCTGCCCAAGCCGAAGCAATAGATAAAAATATCATGTTGCGATTGGGAACATACGTACTCGGTTGAACTTTATCTTCCTCTCGTATCTCATCCAATCGAGGAACATCACCTCCACCAGTAATAAGTGTTGAGCTTCCTTGTAAAAGCACAGACAAGAAACTCAAATCAACAACAAAATGTCCCTTCATCTCTAACACATTCATCTGCCATTCTGCACATCGAATTTCTTTTAAATGTTTCTGTCCATACAAAAAACTTATTGCATATACCTGTCGATACTTCTCTCTCTTTACTAAATAGTGAAGAAGAGTAACAGAGTCAAGACCTCCACTCAACAATAATATACACGAATCTTTCAACATCATAACACCATTCCTTCATTGAATATCATAAACACAATGTCCCTATGTAAAAATAATATATATATTTATATTATAAAACGAAAGACCCAAAAGAATATGAATAAAACACAAGGAACGTATCTTATTACGTAGGTAATAATTGTGCACAGCCCACATTCCACCTCTATTCTAAAGTCTGAATATTCTTATCTGATTTAGTAAATAAAACTAAAATACAACCGACAAGCAAAATCGCCGTGCCTATCCATTGGATTGAGTTCAACCCTTCATTCTTCCATAAAAGCAGAGCAAAAAAATGTGTTATCAACGGATTTAACGTAAGCAAGGTATTACAAAAAGCAGAACCTAAGTGCCATTGGGCGTAATGAAATGACGAATGGGCTATAGCAATTGGAAGTAACCCTGAAAATAATGCTATTCCGTACGTGGTGTAAGAAGCGTGAAACGCTTTCCCCATATCTCCAAAAAAGTAGCCCAGGGTCAGCAACCCTATCGTAGTGTAAATTGATATAACCCCAAACATTGGGATTGGATGCAACGTCCGTTCTACTGTATATTTTCCATATACACAATAGACACCCCATAACAATGCAGATAGAAACAGAGCACCAACAGCATAATAAAGATAAGGAAATTCTTCCTTGCCTGACGGTTGATAGATAAGTAATATTGACCCCAAAATGCCAAACAACGAACCAATAATAAATTGAGGATGTTTAATAAGGGACCGTTCTTCCGAAAATACAACAAACGAAAACAAAGCAACAATCGGAATTTGTATCTTAACTAAAATTTGCCCAAGACTTGCAGTAGAATAATAGATACCGATTGTCCATGCTGACTGCATAATCACATTAGTTGCTGACAGAACGATAGTCGGTATAGGATTAGCAAACGCTTTGAGCAATGCATCTCGGTAAAACGCAAAACAATAAGGAACAAGAAACAGAACCGCCCCAAAATAACGAATCCCCGCCTGAGTAAATGGGTCATAAGCGTCCTGTAAATAGCGAATAAAAATAGGAGAAAAAGACCAACCCAATATCGCTAAGGAAAGGGCTATACCTGCCTTATGTTTCGCTAACATAAAATACCTGTAATTAAATATTAAATTTTAGAAATACCCCATCTTTAAGTTCATTACGATAGTTGTCGGATATTTCTTATAAAGAAGCTACATTATTTGCAATGGCATCACCAATCTTCGTTGTAGACCAACCAGAATCGTTTATTTCCTTTGCAGATAAACCAGGTAATACTTTCGACTCAAAAAATTTAACAACTGCTTGCTCAAGAATCTCCGCACCTTTACTCTCACCAATGTGGTCTAACAACATTTGACCTGCCAAAATACAAGCGATCGGATTGATGATATTCATCCCCGTATATTTCGGAGCACTTCCACCTATTGGCTCAAACATAGATACACCCTCAGGATTGATATTTCCACCAGCCGCAACACCCATACCACCCTGTATCATAGCTCCTAAATCAGTGATAATATCTCCAAACATATTATCTGTAACAATAACATCAAACCATTCTGGATTTTTAACCATCCACATTGTTGTCGCATCCACATGCGCATAATCCCTCTTAATGTCAGGATATTCTTTCTCACCCATTTCATGAAAGGCACGTTCCCATAAGTCAAACACAAACGTTAATACATTGGTTTTCCCAACCAACGTCAATTTCTTATCTTTATTCCGTTTACGGGTTAACTCATACGCATATCTTAAACAACGGTCTACTTCAAAACGAGTATAAACCATCTCTTGGATTGCTACCTCATTAGGTGTCCCCTTCTTTTGAATACCACCGCAACCTGTATAAAGCCCACCTGAATTCTCACGAACTACCACAAAATCAATCTCTTTCGGGCCCTTATCCTTGATAGGTGTATATACATTAGGATATAACTTTACAGGGCGAAGGTTAATATATTGATCCAACTCAAAACGCAACCGAAGTAAAATGCCTTTTTCTAAGATGCCCGGCTTGACATCCGGATGGCCAATAGCACCTAAATAAATTGCATCATATTTCTTTAACTCATCTACCGCTGAATCAGGAAGTACTTCACCCGTCTTCAAATATCTATCACCACCAAAATCATATTCGACCGTATCTATTGTAAACCCTAACTTTTGAGCCACTGCATTCAAAACTTTTACACCTTCTCTTAATACTTCTGGACCAGTACCATCACCCGGTAACAATGCAATCCGATACTTTGCCATATACAAATCTCCTGTTAATAAAATTTTGGAAATTAACGAAACACTATAAAGTCAAGAAACACGCTTTTTATAAGAGATGTATTTTAACATAAATACTTATGTTAATTCACTTTCTTGTCCAGAAAATAAACAATTTCCAATTAGTTAGACAGTATTTGCTCAGAAAGACAAAATAAAAATCATTTCTTATTAAAATTGTAATATATGTGGCTAAACAAATAGTTCCCTCTCAAATCAAATATTTAATGTGTCTATACTTACTTGCTTGTATGGATTTTTAGTATGTAAAAATGATATGCTTTTTAGATATTTAGAGGTTGGTTTGAAAACAAATTAAATAGAATCATAAGGAGTAAAACTATGGCAAAATTAGCAATTTTTGGTGGTAAACCCGTCCGTTCGAAAAATCAGAAGTTAGCAACATGGCCTATCAGTGATAAAAAAGATGCAGAACTGCTCAAGAAAATAACATTGTCAAATCGCTGGTCTTTCGATGGTGAGTATGAATGGAAATTTGCTGAAGCATTCACCAAATATCAAGGAGCAAACTATGGACTTTGCTGTGCCAATGGAACTGTGGGCATTCAATTGGCTCTCGAAGCTTTAGATATCGGTGCGTATGATGAAGTGATCGTTCCAGGAATGACATGGCAAGCAACAGCCGCCGCATGTTTAGATGTAAATGCAATTCCTGTGTTAACAGATATCGAACCCGATTCATGGAATTTGGACTTAGATGCCGTTGAAGCAAATATCACACCAAAAACAAAAGCGATTATTGTTGTTCATCTTTACGGTTCAACAACAGATTTAGACCGTTTACAAAAAATATGTAAAAAACATAATGTGTTCCTGATAGAAGATTGTGCCCATCAACATGGAACATTCTGGAAGGGAAAAGGTGTCGGCTCAATCGGCGATGTAAGCTCCTGGAGTTTTCAGGAATCAAAAGTATTATCCTGTGGTGAAGGTGGTTTTAATATGTGCAAAACCAAAGACCTGTTCTATAAGATATACAGTTTAAGAAATTGTGGTAGACCCTATCCTGCATCCCCTGCCGTTTTTGGACTAAAAAAACCCGTAGGTATGGATAAAACCTTACAATCAGGCAATTTCCGTCTGACAGAATGGCAAGCAGCAATACTATTAGGTGGACTCTCCCGTCTGGACAAACAAGTAAAATTCCGCGATGCAAATGCCATCTACTTAAATTCGCTTTTGGCAAAAATTCCAGGGATAAAACCGATGATACGAAGACCACAAATCACTCAGCAAAGTTATTTCAATTTTGCGTTTCGGATAGACCCAGATGAATTAAAAGTTACAAATGCTCAGTTCTGCACCGCATTAAATGCCGAGTTAAGCGTTGGCGATGCGTTTGAACCACCATATGAACCATTAAATGCATGCGGGCTATATAAACCTCTTACGAAAAAACGGTATCGCCTCAATGATGAGTACTGGAAGGCAATAGACCCGAAACGGTTTAATTTACCCGTTTGTACCGAAGCCCATACCCGTAGTGGAATTGTCGTGCATCATGTTATGCTTATGAATCCACGCTCTGTAATGGATCAGGTAGCGGAGGCGGTTAAGAAGGTCGTTGATAATATCTCCGAAGTACGCAAAATTAAAGCTGGCGGTGGAAGAAAATATAGACCATTGGCAGTATAAGCAGTTGGAAATATTAAGAGATAAATTTACGTTACATACTTAATGTTTGATATAAGGGAGCTCTTTTATATGGAGAATGTTGTTATTTTAGGTGCGGGTCCTGCTGGATGTACCGCAGCACTCTATACAGCCCGTGCAGATTTAACCCCGCTTGTACTGGAAGGTGAACCAAGTGGAGATATTCTCCCTGGTGGTCAATTAATGACTACGACCGAGGTTGAAAATTTCCCTGGCTATCCTGAGGGTGTATCAGGCCAACAACTAATGGCGGACCTGAAAAGACAAGCGGAACGATTCGGTGCAAGATTCGAATACAAGACAGCAACCGCTGTTGATCTGAGTAAACATCCCTTTGTAGTGTTTGTTGGCAATGAAATAATTGAAACAAAATCAATTATTATTGCCACAGGTGCAAGTGCTAAATATTTAGGATTACCTGCTGAACAAAAATATTTAAATCGTGGTGTGTCTGCATGTGCTACCTGTGATGGAGCACTACCAAGATTCCGCAATAAACCAGTAGTCGTTGTAGGAGGTGGAGATAGTGCCATGGAAGAAGCCTTGTTTCTATCGCGATTTGCAGAACGCGTTCATATAATCCATCGCAGAGATAAATTCCGTGCAAGTAAAATCATGGCAGACCGTGTCCTTGCTCATCCAAAAATCGTTGTAGAATGGAACTCTGTTGTTGAAGATATTTTAGGAAATGACAAGGATGGCGTTACGAGTGTCCTCATAAAAGATGTTAAAACTGGCGAAGTGCGAGAAATTCAATGTTCTGGTTATTTCTGTGCTATCGGACACAAACCCAACACAGACCTATTCAAAGGTAGTTTAGAATTAGATGAACAAGGATATATCATCACGAAACCCAACAGAACAGCCACTAACGTCGAAGGTGTTTTCGCTTGTGGTGATGTTCAGGACTCTTATTATCGACAGGCAATTACAGCCGCAGGTAGCGGTTGTATGGCAGGTATCGAGGCAACTCGTTGGCTTGAATCCCAAGAATAACTATTGCCCGCTCGTACTAAAAAGACCCATCACCCGAAAGATAGACTCAATAATGTTTATGATTTGCAAGATAACATCTAAAGCCAATAATAGTTCCATACGTAACGCTCCTTCTTTATAATTTTCTCTTATTATTATACCTTAAAAAAGTAAAAATATTACAAATATTTTTATATATTTATCAATATTTTGCAGGGACCTAAAACTTTAGGTCCCTGCAATTTTTGATATTACACAACTTTATTTAACAAAAGTTGTTAGATCTATTTACGTTCCTGCCTTTTTATAGCACTCAAAGAGATTAGAGCAACACATATCAATGCAAGGTCTAATAACCCTTTCCCTTTATTCTGGCTTGTTGTTGTTTCTTCTGCGGATTTACTTCCAGCACAACCTTTAATAACATTTGGAATTCTAATCAGAGCATCTCTACATGAATCACAATTTAACCAATCAAGTATGAATGCAGAAACAATAAAAATAGCACCAAATCCAGGTATATCTCTTAACAATACCTGTTGAATATTTCCTGTCGGAGTAGCGGATTGATTCGGTGTACGAGGTGTATTGGTGATGTTAGTAGTGGTTTCTCCTTCACCAGGAACCGCCGTACTTCCCCCTGTCCCTGCTCCACCACTACCTCCACCAGTGCCACTTCCACCTCCACCACTTCCACCTCCTCCACCTCCACCACTACCACCACCTCCACCACCACTTGAAGCACCGCTGAAATTAAATGTTGTTGTATTTGAGGTGAATTGACTTCCTGATGATAATATGTAAGAAAGAATTGTTTGAATTGAACATGAAGAGGTAGCGGTAGAAGGAACACCTGCATTTATATCGAAGGTAAATGGTATCGATGGAATGGTTGTCCATACAAATTCAAGTGGAGTTACCCCGTCTGATATTGTTCCAACCGTAGGAGATACTTGGGGTCCATTTGTACAACCTAAATATTGCCATCCCGCAGGTATATAACAAGTCAAAGTTAAACTTGTAATATCTCCCCCTGAAGTACCATTGCATGTAATTCTAACTGTTACATTACTCCCAGGAACATAATAATCTCCAGAAACAGTCCCAATAATTTGCTGATTAATCACAATATTTGTCTCGACTGCACCTTCTGGAGTTCCTTCTGGAATACCTTCATTAATTCCTTCAGGTTGCCCTTCAGGACAGGGTCCTGTAGATACTAAGATACTTACAGAACTATTCTGTATCGCTTGTGTTCCCGCTTGTGGATTCTGGTCTATTATAATTCCAGCACTTACATTATTGTTACACTGATATGTTATTGTTCCCACATTCAGGTCTGCCCCTGCAAGTGTATTCCCTGCTGTAGTAATATCTGACCCAATAACATTTGGTACAGTAGTAAGACAAGGTCCTGTTGATACAACAATATTTACTGCACTTCCTGGCAATACTTGCTCTCCTGGTTCAGGATACTGGTCTATTACTCTACCTACTGCTACTGAATTACTACACTGTTCGGTTGCAGTCCCTACTATTAACCCTGACGAAATGATTGTATTCTCCGCAGAACTTCTCTCCATACCTACAACATTAGGTACAGTATACTGCCATCCAAAGTAAGGGTAGGTCTCATTTTCTACAATGTCCCATACATTAATAAAATCCCATCCTGTAAAAGTCATTTGTTTTTTCATATCAATTGTCGTTTTACCTATCCCCTCATCTGAATTACTCTGACCCGAAGCGTTTATATCCCAATAACTATTATTTACTGCTCCATATTCGTTATACCCAACAAAACCTCCAACACGATTCATACCCGAAACAAGTCCAGCCGAATAACATTCTGTTATTGAACCATCATTCAATCCAACAAAACCACCAATGTTATAAGACGCTCCAGAAATTGCTCCTAATGCGTAGCATTGCACCACAGTTCCTACGTTCCAGCCTATCAATCCACCAGCATTATCCGCACCAGAAAGTGAACACGTAGAAAAAGATCGCGAAATGTTTCCATTACCACTACTATAACTAATATTTACCCCGACCAGACCGCCAAGGTAATTTACTCCTGATACGGCCCCAGAAGAAGAACACTTTGTTATATTCCCTCCACTATTCCAACCAACTAAACTACCAACAAAATAATTTCCCGATACATTGGCATTGTCTAACTTTAAGTCAGATACCCAACCACCAGGACCTACATATCCAAACAAACCAATATTATCTTGATTTGAATCATTAATATATAAATTTTTTATAACATGCCCTTTCCCATTAAATCCACCAGTGAATGGTTTTAACGCTGTCCCTATGGGGGCAAAACCTTTGCCACCATTCCAATTGACTGTATCACTTGCGTCAATGTCTTGAGTTAATTCATACGCACCATCTATTGGATATGACACATCATTACCTATTTTTTGCAAATTATCAATACTGTTGATAGGAATAACTGCATATCCTTGCAAACTTATACAAATCAAAGAAATCCCAAACCAAACAGCACAAATACACTTACTGCTTAAAAATACCGTTTCTCTTCCCTTCGAAAAGTAATTCATAGCATCTTTCCTATATTGATTTTTTATTTATAATAAGAAAATTAAAGTTAACTGTTTTAAATAAACTAACTTTATATTATCTATTAAGGGGGGTGAAAATATAACTTACAATAAGTAATCAAAATATATTTGACTGCCTTCCTACCATATTATTATGGCAACTATTTTTTTATTATACAAATACGTTCCTTTATGTGAGAAAGAAATAAGATAAATAATCTCACCTTTTTCCATCGATTTATCTACATTACTTTATATCATATCGTGTCAGGAATTTCAAATTACAGTCTTGAAAGAGATGTTACCATAATCATAATAGAAATTTTTTATAAAGATATGTTATAACAATCGTCATTCAAAAAATAGAATTTAGTTCTAAAAAGCAGTTGTTAGTAAAAAAATCGAATAAATAGGGATATTGACCAATAATTTTTTACAAATATGAAATCAGGATGTTTTTAAGATATGGGAATAAAGGTTGTTCATTTTAAGTGCCATCATTGTGGTCATTGTTGCCGAGATGTTATTTGTTGTCCGACACCATTCGATGTAATTCAGATAGTTAAGGCAACAAATTTAAGTCCAAAAGAGTTTTTAGAATTTGTAACGCCTGAAGATATTCAGGGTATTGCCAAGTCTGACCCGACATGGCTTAAAGTTAATGGTAAAAAGTATATGATGGCTCTGAAACGAACTCAGAAAGGATGTTTTTTCCGCGACACTAAAAATGGTTTTTGCAAGGTATATCACCACCGCCCTTTATTATGCAGGTTATTTCCATTTAAATTGAGACAAAAAAGGTCTGGCGAGGTTCATTCATTCTCATTACACAAAGATGTTGGCTGTCCAAAACATCGTGATGGTCTGGTAAATGTTGAAGAACTAACAAAAATATGGGAAGAAGACCAAGAACACCAACAGGATTACCAGGAGTTAGTCGCATATTTTAATAGTCAACATAAATCTGCAAACACACCATTTGACTTTATTGATTTATTCGTGGTGATAATAAAAAGTAAACGAATAAGTACAAAATAAAGAAAAGAAAACGAAAAATTAACAGAAGGAATTTAACAATGAAGACCATCCTCATACTCACATTAGCCATTGCCTTTTTATTATCCACCAATGTCGGTGGTGCAGAACCATTAAAGGTTCTTTATCTCACCAAATCTTCAGGTTTCGAACATAGTGTAGTGAAACGAGAAAACAATCAACTTTCCTTTTCCGAAAAAATTTTAGTAGAGTTGGGAAATAAAAATGGTTGGCAGGTCGAGTGCACTAAAGATGCCTCAAAAATCAATGCTGAGAATTTAAATAATTACGATGTCGTAATTTTTTATACCTCTGGCGATTTAACAGAAGCAGGTACTGATGGACAACCCCCTATGAAGTCCGAAGGGGAACAAGAACTAATTAAATGGATACAGAATGGAGGTGGTTTTATTGGTATACATCCAGCAAACGACAGTTTCCATTCTAAGGGGGATAAAATAAGTGATTATGTAAAAATGTTAGGAGGTGAATTCGCAACACATGGCAAACAATTCAAAGGAAAACTCGAAATTGTAAGTAAAGGACATCCCGCCTTAGGAAACTTCCCCGATGGCTGGGAAACAGAAGAAGAATGGTATTTGATGAAAAATATGAACAAAGAAATCATGCATGTGTTGATATTACTAAATCCAGGTGAAGAACGGAAGAAACAGGAAATGTATAATGTCCCGAGTTATCCGATTGTTTGGTGTCATGAATTTGGAAAGGGACGAGTAGTATATAATGGATTGGGTCATCGCGAAGATGTTTGGGAAAGTTCCCAATATCAAGAACTCCTAAAGTCAAATATCATTTGGGCAAGTGGACAAGGTCCTGCTCAGGCAGAACCCAACTACCAAAAGGTGATGCCAGAAAAATAAAGACTAAGCCAATCCTTGCTCTTTATATTGTTTTCAAAAAAATTCTGCCTGCTTTAACTAATAAAATTTGAGAGCAGGATTATTGTTGTTGCCTCGTATAAAGCAGCGATAGCAAGCAAACATGCAGAGGCAAGAGTCGCAGAGATTAGAATACGGAAACCCTTTGTAAATTTCATCAAACAATTTTTCCGTGTAAATAAAACGTTCCAGACATAATATGTCCAGAGTAAAACGGCAAAAACAGCCAATATATATGCCTCTAATTCCAAAACAATAGTTATAGAATGAAATGTCAGTCGCACAGCCGTTCCTGCCCAAATAGGAGCCATTGCATAACCTGCAAATGCAAAGCTAACCAAATTCTTCAATACCCCTAATAGAAATGGAGGGATAGAAATAAGTATTGTTAATAAAAATGTTTGAACCCAGAAATTGTTGTGAAATGTATTAATTGCCGCTTGGAGAATATCGCCCCGTTCATATGCCTCCCCGATATATTGTAAGTTTCCCTCAGAGAACACCTGATTAATGTAATAAATAATAAGCCGATGTGTTTCAGGCTCATAAAGAGCGGTAAAAAGATTGATGAAGAAAACTGCATAAAAAAAAGTATTTACAAACCGAAAGAATCTCCTGTGCTCTTTTATCTCATGAAAAAGCGGACCCAATAATAACGTAGGTGGATTTGCTAACCGTATGTAAAACAAGGCAAGAATCTCCCTGAATGACCAACAAATGATTAATAAACTTAATGCTGTAGCAATTGCAAAGAGAGTAGAGGTGCGAATTTGAAGTCCAGAAATGCCTTGTCGTATATCAATCTTCTTAACCTTCTCCGCATCGAGGGAATGTAGTATAGAGATTAATGTTTCATTATCAGGAAAGAAAAAACCTATACTTATCGTAGTGGGTATCTTTAAGATGTTTTCAATCGGTATCACATAAGCACCTACAAAAGGTGCACAATCTTTAGACAATACCCCGACTACCGTATATGTCTCCTCACCAACATTAAATGGCTCCGTTGGTGCCAAATCTCCTGCTAATGCTTCACGTTTTCCTGGTTCTGGTAACCTGCCAGAGGCTAACATGGGAAGAAATGTATTTGCTGGCTTTAGCCAGATAAACGCAGGGTAAGGAATACTTGGTATATTTTTTTCATCACCAAGTTCAATCTTTTTTAACATTTGAACAATCGTATCCTCCCCTCTATCCTCTGCATTACAAACATTTGGAATTACAATTACCTGCTCCACGTCTTTATTATCAGCAATCTTGTCAGAAACTTCATTAATAATGTCCTCCTCCCAAAGAATAGCACCCCGAGACCATGGCTTTTTCCGCAGTTGTTTATCTTCCCAGTGACCTATCAAGAAAAGTAAAAGAATCCCCAACAATAACCACCGAAATAGATTTTCACCCTTTAATCGCACATTACCATTGGGAAAAGGTGTGGGCGGAACATCCGAAGATATTCTATTTTCCTCTATGTTTATTGGTTCTGCCTTGATTTCGGTTGTAGGAGGTATTGAATGTTCGGGGAAGTCCCCAGAACCATCTCGGATATGCTCTTCATCTGAATTAAAATGTTCACTCATAACTCGCCTTATAATATAATTCTTACAAACCCGCTTGTTTTATATTAGGAAATAGGGTAAGCATACTTTTTTCAAAGAGGTCTTTCATAAAAGCCTCACACGATGGACCAAACCAGCTCATCAACCCTGTCTCGTAATTCAAAGGTTCTTGCCAGTAATAACGGTCTGGAGAGAGGTATCCACAATAAGCCCCAGAAAAACTCGTAGTCCAGAGGTCTATGTCCATTGTGCCCGCAGTCATTTTCCATACTCGACTAATTTCACCACTAAAATCAAACGGCAAGCCGACTAAAAGAACATCCCCAACCCTACACGCCTGGAACCAACCATAAGGAGGTACTCCCATAATCTTACCAGCCAGAGGAGATAATCGCCATTTTATACTTACAGGTCGTACTTGGAACGGAGGCATATACACAAGAAAAGCAAAAGAAGCAACTTCAACATGGTCTTCAAATGTTAAAGATTGAGAATTATCCAACACAAGTTGTCCCAATTGATTCCCCATAGCTAAAACCCTCGACTCTGCATCCGGAGCATCCGGAGCCCTCGGCCCACTTGAACCTAAAGCACCTCCTAAATAAATGGCTGTCGTTTTCGGTTGATGCTCTATAAAACGTTGAAGAGCACCAGGATATTCAGCACTAAATTGCATCATGTCATCATCATAATTCGTTGGATGTGCTGAAAAACGAACCACGTAACAGCGATTTCCACTATTCTGTTCTACTACCATAAAATTCAGATCTGAATCAACGGGTTCTTTTCGTGTGCGGTTACGAATAAAATCACCAGCATCCACGTTACCTGTCGCAATTTTTGCAGGTTCCATCTTGTTATAAGCTTCAATAATCGCTTCCGCAATATATTTAGCAAGGTGCTCCACAACTGCAGGGTTATATTTACCACCCGTAATTTTCCCTGCAACACCAGGTGCCCATGCTCCAGGTCCACAATGCGTATGACTCGCAGTAAAGTATAACTGTTCCGATGTAAGTGGCGTTTTTTGACCAACCTGCTGACGCACTTTCTCCGCAATATTCGGAGGAACCAACAATAAATCTGTACCAACAATAACAACAGTATCCTCACCATCACTTAAAGCAATGGCTTTAGCATACAATTCATCATGCACACCTGTGGAAGGTTTTCCATTCCGTGCAGAATATCCACCAAGCGGTGTGCCAATAGGTGGTGTTATTATCTGGCTTGACCAACCAGCCTTCAAAAGACCAGGAGAATCCGAAATATGCGTTTTTCTCGCAGATGCTTGCAATTCGTCTATACTTTTCTGGTAATAACGTGCCGACTTAAAGTCCGTAGTCCGATACACTGGCCACGGTCCTATCACCAATAAGAAAGTGCCTACCAAAAGCAAAATAACAACAATAATAACCAACAAAATTTTCTTTAATCGTGCCATGAAGAATACCTCCAGTATATTCTTAAATTTAAATTATACGAACCAAAATTGCTAACTCAAAATTCCTTCCATATACATATATTCAAAAACTAAAACCATATTTTAACATATAATAGACCATTTATGCGTCGTTAAGTTTCCTTCTATATCATAAATAAACATATCTCAAAAATTTTTTTTACAAAAAAATTTTTATTTGGTATAATATATATGTTATTTATAATGCACGTATACTATAAAGTAAAAAATATTCTTGGTGTTATGTTCTTTCAAAAAACACTAAAAAGAAATGCTGTGTGTAAAAGTTAATCGAAAAAAGGAAAATTAAAACACAAAAAAAGCAGAAAAAAGAAATTTTGACTGGTTAAGTATGATGTGTATACCTCTAACGTTAGAGTTGAAAACCATCTTCTCAATCAATCAGAAAGAGCCGTTATTTTCTATCTATGTTAATCATTAAAATTATTAAATTTTAGGAGAAAATACAATGATAGAACGCAAACAAAATCTAAAAAAAATAATCTGTCTACCTATATTAACAATCCTTCCACCTCCATGGTTGCTTTTTTTGTTCCTCTTTCTTTCTTTAAACAGTTATGCTGTTATTCAAATTAGCACCATTGATGAACTACAAAAAATAGGCAACGACCCGTCTTATCCCATGAATGGCAGTTATGTATTAACAAACGATATTGATGCCAGTGTGACAAAAGATTGGAACGATGGTGCAGGATTTATACCCTTAGGTAGCAATACAAATCCATTTATGGGACAATTCAATGGAAATGGGCATGTGATAAGTAATTTATATATTAATGGAAGGGTTTCTAATCTTTTAGATTCAGGTTATGTAGGACTATTCAGGAGAGTGGAGTCAGGTGCTGTAGTGGAAAAATTAGGATTAGAAAATTGTTTTATGATTTCCGCTCAATACATAGCAGGTATAGCAGTCAATAATAACGGAACTATCTCTCAATGCTTCGTCACAGGTTATATTGCAGGCAATTTATATATGGGGGGAGTTGTAGGTACAAACTACGGCACTATTTCACAATGTTATTCGACTGCTTACATAATAGGAGAATCTTACATAGGAGGGATTGTAGGGTATAATATTGGACTCGTGGTACAGTGTTACTCTAACTCTAATGTAACGGGGATTTCAAATATAGGTGGGCTCGTTGGGATAAATTCAAATACTATATCTCAATGTTATTCTATAGGTGCTGTTTTAGGGACTCTATACACGGGGGGATTAGTGGGCTACAATTTTAATACTGTCATTCAGAGTTATTGGAATATAGAGACATCAGGGCAAACTGGTTCTTCAGGTGGAGAGGGTAAAACTACTGCAGAAATGAAACAAAAGGCAACCTATACCGGTTGGGATTTCGATTATTATTGGGAAATTGTGGAAAATGTCACTTACCCATATATCCAAGACTTGGGACCTATTCCATCCATAAATGCACCCGTAGAAAGAGAGATATGGTCACTAAAAGATTTGGATAGAATAGGAAAAGACTGGGATTATCCATGGAATGGAAAATACTATTTAATGACAAATATTGATGCTAAAGAGACAAATCAATGGAATAATGGAGAGGGATTTTCTCCGATATATCCATTTTGTGGTGAGTTTTATGGAAATGGATACGCTATAACAAATCTATACATAAATAGACAAAATAAATCATACATTGGACTGTTTGAAAAGGTAATTTTGGGGAAAGTATATGATTTACAGATGTTAGATGTATGGTTTGTGGGTAATAATTATGTAGGGGGATTTGCAGGGTATAACTCTGGCACGATAGAAAAAAGCCATAGTACCGGATTTATTATGGGATATGAATATGTTGGAGGAATTGTGGGCTTTAATATAAGTCTTATTAATGTTACTTCTTTTGAGGGTTCTTTAATAGGTAATAACTCTTGTGGAGGAATTGTGGGCTATAACTATGGTTCAATATTTCTCTCTTATTCAGTTGGTAGAATCACGGGGAACTATACCATTGGTGGCTTAGTGGGAAATAACTACGATGGGACGATTAATCAGTGCTACTCGACGGGAGAAGTTTCAGGAGCCAGTTATGTAGGTGGTTTGGCAGGTTATAATTTGGGGACTATTGAAAAGTGTTATTCAATGAGTAAAACCTCAGGCAGTGATGGTATTGGAGGGCTTGTAGGAAGAAACTTTGATACCATTTCGGAATGTTATTCTGCTGGAGCCGTGTCAGGAACCTCTAACACTGGCGGTCTTATAGGAGCTATTTTTGGTGGAGCTGTTTCTAATAGTTATTGGGATATGGAGACATCTGGGCAGACCAGTTCAGCAGGGGGAGAAGGCAAAACCACAACAGAAATGAAAACACAGGCAAATTATGCTGGCTGGGACTTTATTAGTATTTGGGGCATTATTGAGGACATTACCTATCCTTACCTATTAGGATTAGGAATGACACAATCTTATACAGAACCTGTGGAAATAGAAATCTGGACATTAGATGATTTGTTAAAAATCGGGACAACACCAGATTATCCATACGACGGACATTATGTTCTTATGGCTGACATAGACGCATCAGAAACTATAGGCTGGGATGACGGTAAAGGATTCAAACCAATAAGTCTATTTGCTGGAGTATTTGAAGGAGATGCCCATACTATATCTAATTTGTATATCAACCAATATAATCAGAGTTACTTAGCATTATTTAGCAAATTAGTTGGAGGGAAAATCAAAAACTTAAATCTACAAAATGTCTGGGTATGTGGTGATACTAATATCTCCGGACTTGTTACCCAAAATTATGGGGTCATATCGAATTGTCATGTAACAGGTATTATTTCAGGGAATACACTAACTGGAGGGATATCTGCTTGTAACTTCAATCACATAGAAAAGAGTTGGTTTAAAGGTTATGTTAATGGTAGATCTAATGTAGGAGCAATAACCGGAACAAATGAATATGGAGCCAATATTGACACATGCTACTCTGTTACACTTGTATCAGGAGTTGAAAATATAGGTGGTCTTACAGGAGCAAACAGTGGAACGATTATTCAATGTTATTCGACAGAAGAAGTTTCGGGAAACAAAAGTGTAGGTGGATTAGTCGGTTATAATTCTGGGACAATTGAACAATGTTATTCTAAGGGGAGGGTTATTGGAGGAGTAGATACAGGTGGACTGGTCGGAGTAAATTATTCCTCAGTTACAGATAGTTATTGGGATACCAATACATCTGGACAATACAACTCCGCAGGCGGAGAAGGTAGAACGACCACACAAATGAAAACGCAGTCTAATTATGTTGGATGGAATTTCCCTGGCATTTGGCGTATCATAGAAGGAGTTAGTTATCCTTATCTTACGGAATTAGGACCTACTCAACAACCACTGCCTATTCCTATATCCATAGATATATGGAGTATCGAGGACTTAAACAAAATAGGACGGGATTGGAATTATCCCTGGAATGCTACTTATAACTTAAGAGCAGATATAGACGCAAGCGACACTATCAATTGGGATGGGGGTAAAGGTTTTAATCCTATAGATACCTTTACGGGGGTGTTTAATGGAAACGGATACTCAATCCAGGATTTATATATAAACCGCCCCGATGAAGATATTGTATCCCTATTCAGGACACT